>JBFHIK010000036.1:0-12402 GCA_041596555.1 Methanosarcina sp. | reverse complement strand
ATGATCGGGACATTAACGCCGCTATCAATATTAAGAAATTTGCCGTAGGGACTACGGTTTGAGCCTGTGGACTAGGAAAAAACGTCAACCGCCTAGTATGAAGCAGGAAGCTCCTTCCTCAAAAACTCAAGCCGTCAGGCGAGAGTTTTAGGGAGGGGTAGTTCACCTAATTTCTTCAATACTCTGTCCAATCTTTTGATTTTTGGTTTGCTTGAATTATCCGGGCTATCAGTTCCAAAATATGTCCACTGATATATTTGTTGCAAATGATTGGTTTTATATAATGGAAAAGTGTTTTCAATTATGTATTTCTGTAAAACGCGTATTTGCACTGGATGCAGCTTTATAAACCCATGCTCTAAAGGCATTGCTGCAGTCTATTTGCAGAGATATTTGTTGAAGAGGAACCCCCGTTCCGTTTGCATCTGGATGGTTGTATACTGAGAGCTAAAGTCTGAGCTAACCATCTTCAACAGATTAATTATTTAAATTAAGTAATCTGTCTTATATATCATAAATAATTGAGGTTATAGTTTGTCTCTTTTAGCGTCCTACCTTGAACACGCTATTAATGTGTTTCCGAGTTTGTTGCGGGGTGCGGTAATCACCATAGAGGTCACTACCTTTGCGATATTTTTCGGGCTAATTCTGGGGACAATTGCAGCTTTCGGAAAGCTCTCTAAAAGATCGGTATTCAAAATTCCGAGTACAATGTATGTCGATTTTATCCGGGGTACCCCTCTTTTCGTACAGATCCTGCTTTTTTACTACGGAATCCCGGGTCTTATTATCGGGATTACAGGAGATCCTTTCAGGATCGACCCGATTATCGCAGGCATTGCCGTATGCAGCATTAACAGTGGGGCTTACAATGCTGAGATTGTACGCGCTGGCATCAAATCCGTTGACAGAGGTCAGATGGAAGCCGCCCGTTCTCTGGGTATGACCGAAGGGCAGGCAATGAGGGAAGTTATCATGCCGCAGGCTGTAAGGCTGATTATCCCTCCCCTCGGAAACGAGTTTATTGCCCTTTTGAAAGATTCGTCCCTGCTTGCAATCATCAGCGTACATGAGCTTTCCAAGAACGGCATGCTTTATGTCTCAAAGACTTTTGCTGCTTTCCCTACATACATTTCAGTTGCCCTTGTGTACTTTGCCCTGACCATGGGAATTTCCCGCGTGCTTAATTACATTGAGAGGAGGCTTGGCGTAAGTGATAGAAGTGAATAACCTCCACAAAAGTTTCGGAAACCTGAAAGTCCTTAAAGGAATAACAGAAAAAATTGAAGAGAGCGAAGTTGTCTGCGTGATAGGCCCCTCAGGTTCCGGAAAAAGTACCTTCCTCCGCTGCCTGAATCTTCTTGAAACCCCTACCTCGGGAGACATCTGGATCGAGGGGGAAAAGGTCACTGACCCTAAAGTGGACATCAACAAGATCCGCGAAGAAGTTGGAATGGTCTTCCAGCGCTTCAACCTTTTCCCCCACATGACGGCTCTTAAAAACGTAGCCATTGCCCCGATGAAGGTCCGCGGCCTTCCGGAAAAAGAAGCTTACGACCGCGCCCATGACCTTCTGAAAAAAGTAGGGCTCGAAGACAAGGCAAATGTGTATCCTAGCTCCCTATCCGGAGGCCAGCAGCAGAGAGTTGCAATCGCACGGGCCCTTGCCATGCGCCCGAAGGTAATGCTCTTTGACGAGCCCACATCCGCGCTTGACCCCGAGATGGTCGGAGAAGTCTTAAACGTCATGAAAGACCTGGCAAAAGAAGGCATGACAATGATAGTTGTGACCCACGAAATGGGCTTTGCCAGAGAAGTTGGGGACCGCGTTCTCTTTATGGACGATGGCATTATAGTCGAAAAAGGCACACCCGAAGAAATCTTCCATGATGCCCGGAACGAGAGGACCAAGTCATTTTTGAGTAAGATTCTGTAATAAGCTTCTGTATATCATTAGAAATTAATGATATATTTCTTGAGATAAACAGAAATCCTATCTTTTTTACTCTGAATTTTTTTTATTATGGGGGAATAAACTTTAGGTGCTACACCTAGTTTTATATTCCTTAACTCTCTCCTTTTTACCACAGTTTTAACCTATACTCATTATTTTTATGGAATGGTTTCCCTTATTTACCACTATTGTTACTGAGGCCAAAAAATGAAAGAAACCCTGAAAGCCTACATCGACCTCACCCGTGCTCATTTCCTCCCCGCCTGGCCCCTCATCTTCTGCTCGGGCCTTGTGCTTGCTTTTGCTAATTACGGCGGCTTTTCCTGGACGCTAATTATCAAGGCTGCCCTGATAGGCCTGTTGGGGTTCGAAGCCGGCTTCGTGCTCAATGATTACGTGGACAGGAACAGGGACAGACTTGATGTGGAGAATACCATGACAAGGTACTGGAGACCTTTTAAAGAGAGGCCTCTTCCTTCAGGCAAGATCTCTTCAAAAAATGCCTTCTGGCTGTTTATCCTGCTTGTGGGGGTCACTTCAGCCCTGATTTTTACCCTTCCTTACCCCAATTCCCTCTATGTCTTTGCGATCATGCTGTACTCTTACGGGATTGAGGCTTTTTATCAGGTGAAAAAAAGAGACCAGAAATACCCGATTGCCCAGCTTCTGGGAAGGACTGACTTCACTCTCTTTCCGGCTGCAGGTTATCTCTGCTACGGGCAGCCGGATATGACCATGCTGCTTTATATGTTTTTTTTCTATCCCTGGACGATGGCTCACCTGGGGTTGAACGACTTTATCGACCTGGAAAACGACCGGGTAAGGGGGATGAAATCGATAGCCGTCCTTTATGGCGCAAAGGGGGCTATGTACTGGGTTACAGGCTTTACACTTCTGCATTTCTTTACAGCTATTTTCTTCCTCAGAGAGCTCGGGACTGTTGCTCACTATGGCTTTCTTGCAGGCTTTGTAATCCTTGCAGGGTCAAACCTTTACCTGTGGAAAGAAAAAAGTCCGGGTTCCGGAATGAAGATATTGCCTGTTTACCACGGGACTCTGGTGATCTATGCGGTTTCGATTATTCTTGATTTCTTCTATTAAATTTCGTGAAATCCGTCTATGGCCTTTTCCACAGCTTTCCCTTTTTTCAGCCAAATTTTTATTATTTCCTCCGGCAGAGTCTCAGGGTATGGCAGCGCAGGCTTCCTCTTCCTGCAAGCAGGGCTTCAGGATGGAAAGGAATAATCTCAACACCTTCTCCTGCAAGGCTTTTTCTTGAGTTCTGATCAAGTGCAATGTCATCGTGGAAAATGGTCCCGCTTTCAAGGGGGACAAAAGAACAGGCCAGGTGGCTTTGCTCGGGGCTATCATGGAAAAGTACCATCTCTTAGCCGATTACATGAAACCGAGGGAAACAAAGCTCTCCTGCTCCCGGCAGCTCAAGTTAACAGATTTTTCAGGAGATTTCTAAGCTTTATTCTCTAAAAATAGGGGTTTGGATACAGGAAAATGGAGCCCTGGATTTCCTCATTCCCTATTTCTGAGCCTGAAAAGGTCAGGAGTGGAAAATAGGGGCTGCATTCCTGAAATAAGATGCCTGTTGGAAGTTATATCCAAAAAAAATCTTGATTTTGAGTATTTATCTTACGAAGCGTGAAGACCCCTTCCTCAGCACGTCCGGTTCTACCGGATGGGACAGGGAGGGGTAGTTCACTTTTCATCTCCTGCACAGCTACAGGATATGTTGCCTTTCAGGATCTCTTTCCAGTCTCCGATTACGTCATGGGTCCAGCAGTCGTCGGCTCCTGCGGCTTCCCTCATGACCAGGGCGAAGATGTATGAGAGTTCCTTGACTGTAGCTCCTGCTTCGAGGGCCCCTTTGAAATGCTTCAGGACGCAGGGTTTGGACCTGCCTTTGATGGAGAGGGCAAAGCAGATGAACTGATAGGTCTTTTCGTCAATCATCCTTTTTTCGGCATAGAGCTGGTCAATTTCGTCCAGCTTCCGGGTGAATTCAGGGAAAAATTCTTCCAGCATTCTCATTTATATTGCTCCTTTTTTTACCTGCATGCTCGCAGGTTAACACTGTTAAGAAGGTACGCATATTATGATATTTTTTTCTATTTAAGGATTAGTTCAAAAACAAAAATAGGATTTAGAAGAATTATCATAAGGTATGAAAGGTTGGGCAGAATATTCAGGGTGTTAGTGGTAATAGCAACCTTTTTCATTTATAAGAACAGCTACGGGGAAATTGTGAAACAAGCTCAACAATAACTTCAAGATATTAGTTCGTAAAACAACCATAACAACTTCCTTTAGAAAATATTTCAGTGGGTTTTTAAGATACTTTTTTAATTTAATCGTTAGTAATTGTGAAGTCGCTGACTATAAGCTCAATATTTTTTCCATCGGATGGAGGATCCAACAACCATAAATTCATCATGACGTTTTCGGGTTGCTGTGGGATTCCAGAAACATTTGTATAATTGAAGTCTGCTATAATTTCTCCGTTTTCCTGCATGGATGTGAATCTTACATACGTTGGTTTCCATTCAATTCTATAAATTGTGTTTGTGCCTGTAATGCTCAATGGAACCTGATAACCTTGAGTGTTCCCTTCAATTTTAGCAGGTTGTACAGAATACCATAGTTTTTTTGCTCTGGGTTTGCCCCATCTTGTAGTTTCAATATCTAATTCCTGGGAATCGTTTAAATATGTGAATAATCCCACAACACTGTTTTTGTCTAATGTATAAACAGGCGAGGCTACAGTCCAGGTAAACGTGCCATAAAGGTACGTGCATTGGCTTTTTAATGTTGTGCATTTCCATATGTCTTTGTCCTTTACAACTGTTAAATGCAGTCTATTTTGATCATCTATCCATGCACCTGTCTTATTCCAGTAGTTATCGCCTGGATCTGATTTTCCGCCTATCAAATGCCAATCCTGCCCTTTCCAGTTAATTACTCCATTTGATGGGTATGTATTCGTTTCTGATTGAAAAACCGAAAGCAACACAACCGATAAAGTAAATAAACATATTAAATATTTAATTGCCTGCATTTTTGTTTCTCCAAAATTCTCAGTTACCTTATTCCGGGCTTTTGCTACGTCAATGCTGGTTTTTCAATCATTTCAGTCAGTATTTTTTCCCATTTTGGATAGCAGTAATTAATGTCACCTGATTTTTTACAGTCAGATAAAATAAGTATTCTCTATTCATTCCGCCCAATGAATATACATAAAGATGAATATTTCGAATACAACTGAGGGGTTGAACCCAAAAAAAGAGAAGAGGTGAAGGAAATAAATCCTTAACCCTGGTCAATGAATTATCTTCTGTGTTTCCGTCCTGAATGTTTCACCGATTTAATGACTTTGGAACTACTGGAATCGCTGGAGTCACTGGAATCGCTGGAATCGCTGGAATCGTTTACAGAATCACTGGAGTCACTGGAATTAATGGTATCGTCTACGCTTTCTGCTGTCGATTCTTGCTGATATGCTACATAGGAAAAGTCACTAATTATAAGATCAATGTTCTTTCCATCGGAGGGAGCTAACCCTTCAGTTAACCAGAGATTCATAATCGCATATTGAGGATTTGAAGGAATTTTCCCAGTATATGTAAATTCAGAGAGTAACTGCCCGCTTGCAGTTGTGGACTTAAATTTGATTGAGGATGGTTGCCAGTCAACCGTATGGATAGTTGTACCCATATAGTTCTCTAATGAACCCTGATTATTACCGCTCAAGCTGTAGGGTTGCACAGAGTACCAGAGGTTATTCCCGGAGGCTACGCCCCATCTGGATATCTCCACATCCAACTCCTGTGAATCGTCTAAATATGTGAAAAGCCCCACAACACTATTTTTGTTATATGAAAATACTGGAGAGGCCACAGTCCATGTAAATGTTCCATATCCGTATTTGTTGCGACTGTCAACCTCTGAACATTTCCATACACCTGAATTTTTTACAATTGATAAGTGCAGCCTGTTTTGATCATCAATATAGACACCATTTGCATCCCAGGTGTTCGGCCCGGGCGCCCCGCTTCCCGATCTTACATCCCATGTAAGACCATTCCAGTTAAGTTCCCCGTTCGATGGGTACTCCGTAGCTCCTGTGGGCATAGCCGAGACCACCACAACAAACAGAGCAAAGAACCATCTTATATATTTATCTGTTCTCATGTTATTTCCCCCCCTCCCCAATAGTTCTATCTGACTTCTAATTGGCCAGTGGGTAAGTTATTTATCAAGTTTGAAACGGTGTATACTTCTTTCAGATTTATGTCTATTAATTAATATTTCCAAAGATTGCTAAGCTGGTGTTCAATCCCTTTTGATACAAATATAAAACTCAATATTAAGCCTCTTGATAAAACGTAATATATATTTTCACTCTGTTATTTCTATTTATTACTCTATTTTCTATTAAACCATTGATAACTTATGTGTTTTTTTTGATGTTTTGGATTTTCCTTCATTGTTTTCAAAAATTAATTTGTATCACTATCTTTCCTAATAATGAGATTGATGCAATCTATATACAATTCAAAATAATGGTTCTAAATTAAACCATATTATAAAAACACAAAAATATTCCTTCAATATTCATAAACAATTTTGAAGTGTATATTACTAAAAATAGAAATCTCTTTTATAAATATTTTTCTCCTGTATTCTTTCGATTTTATCTCTAATTTTACTTATTTTCTGGAAATTATTTCTATTTAGCTGCTATATTATTCCTAAAATTTACAAAAACATTCCACACATTTTTATAAATTACCCTTCTATCGATGGCGAAAATAATTCCCATTCCTCAATCCTCTAACTTTTCTACAGGATTGATAATTTGGGTATGTAATCCGCCGAACTTATGTAATTATTTTTTTCCACTGAACATTCTCCACCATTACACGATGATTAACATCAATGAGTTAAGTTACAAACTGAAAGAAATCACGAAATACCTAAAGAAAAAAGGAAAGAAATATGGATCAAAGCAGGAAATTTTTCAGGTAATTTTGAGTTAATTCACGAAAAATTGAGTGAATTTACATCAAAATTTGGGGAAATTTGAACCTGCCAGAGTGGAGGAAAATTACCCGTTCTTGATAAATATAGGATTAAAAAGTTGAACTGAAAAACAAGGGCATAAGACACTTAACTGTATAAATCACAATACGATTGATAAGGTCACATGTGCTTTATTTCATTCTTCATGTACGTAAGTCCTTTAATAATCAAAACATACTAACATAATTATTTAATTGGGGAGCTATTGAATAATATGTCACAAAATAATTGAAAAAGAACCACTTTTGATATATATTTCAACTATTGTCCTTTTTTTGCATAATTCTTTTATTGGACTGGCTAAATAGCTACATTTTTTTTAAGTATTTGAATGTAAGTCTGAAAACTCTTATATTTATAGTCCACATTTCAAAATATATATAATTTGTTGTATTTCAATTATTATTATTTCTTTATATAAATATTTATACACGTATGTGTTCAAAATTCAAATTTCAGACTGCTGGATATAGTAAATGCGGGTGCAGTGAAGGTGTAAATAAATTGTTCTGGGGAATTTGATGGTTGAAAAAACAGGTAACTATAACAAGAGCGAAAATCTAAATACAACTAAAAGTATTAAACTTAAATCCGAGTTAAACGTCTCACATAAAGGCAAATACAGTTCAAAGACTGATAAATACATAACAGTTATTTCACTATTTTTTGCTATATTGATTACTTTTTTTGTGGGTATATTAATTTATACAGCAGCGAGCAACATGAGTAACTTGTTTGCTCATGAAACCATTCTGGATAACCCCGGGCTTCTACAAGCATTGCAAGCTGCACAAGCTAGCGGTGTCACTATGGCAATTCATGGTTGGGAGCACGAAGACTATTCAGATATGCCACCTGACCGGGCAGTGGTACATATAAAGAAAAGTATAACAATTTTCAAGCAAGCCGGACTAAAACCCAATCGGTTTGTATCCCCTTATGAAATATTCGGAGTTCCAGATAGTCCAGAAGTGGTGGGAGCAATAACAAAAGAAGGTCTTGACGTCGGAACAATTGGAGAGCCAATATACGAATATACATGGCTCTGGAGAAATATGACAAGTTTCGATGATCCTAGATTCCAGGCAGCTTCTGAAGAAATAAGAAAAAATAAACCTAAAGTTATTGTGTTACACGCGCAGGACTGGAATAAGTATACTGAACAGTTCTTAATTAGTTATTTGAAATCGACGAATGAGAAAGATATCACAATAAGATTAGACGACATTAATACGGCTACTCCAAAAGAAGTAATTATTGATGTAGCAAAATTTACTCAATATAAATCAATAAGTGAGGTTGTATTCGCAATAATTCCTTCAGGTGTGTATGAGTTGGATGATCCGATGGTGCATAACATCAGGGTGAACAACATAATGAAAATATATTTCTTGTTTTTTATCATTATTGCGCTACTCCCGCTATCATTCTTTGTCATTTGGAAGTTACTATCCAGTTGGAATATGAGACAACACAAAAACGATCCGCAGATTGGAATAAATGCTAGATATCCCGAGCTTGTTTCGGTGCTGGTTCCGGCATATAATGAGGAAAAATCAATTGGGAGATGTATTGAAGCTCTTCTTTGTCAGGATTATGGCGGACCAATGGAAATAATCGTAATCAATGACGGATCAAGTGACAGAACTGCCAAAATCATTTCGACGTATCCAGTAAAATTCATAGATCTTAAGGAGAATGGAGGAAAGGCCAATGCTCTTAATAGGGGGATTGAGGAAGCAAAAGGAGATATTTTAGTCTTCACTGATTCTGATTCCAATATGGTGAAGGATACTATTAGCTGCCTGGTAAAAACATTTATGGATGACAGTGACGCTCAGATGGTCACTGGAACTGTGCTCATAAATAATCCTGAAAAAGCTAGTGTGATGAGAAGAATACTTATCTATTGCCAGATGATCGAATATCATCTTGAGCAAGAAATTATGCGATATCTCCAGGGGTTGAGTGGTAATATTCTTGTATGCCCGGGTCCCAGTACCGCAGTAAGGCGCAGTGTATGTGAAATTGTGAAGTTCAGTGATGATACAATAGTTGAGGATGCTGATTTCACAGTCAACGTTCTCCAAAAGTCAATGAAAGTCGTTCAAAATCTACAAGCAAAAGTTTACACGAATGCACCAGAAACGCTAGGTACCTGGTACAAGCAAAGAAAAAGATGGTGGTTTGGATATCTTCAGGTGTGGAAAATAAACCGGCAATGGTCAGTAGGAAATACATGGATGGTATATAACTACCTGAGCTACATAATTAGTGTTTGCTCAATTATCATGATCTTATTGACCCCATATTTCCTATTGCAATACAATAATGTGATACATATCGCTTTGCGTGGATTCCTACATATTATAATTCCTGTACTACTGTATCTAATATTGACGGGTTGGTTATTTGGACACGATAAGAAGCTATTGCCGATGTTGATACCTTATGTAATTATTTATTCAACATTTAGGGTCTTTGTGCTCAGTTATATCTACATCTGCTATCTGACGGGAATGGGTTTGAAAGTTAAATTCGGTTCCCGAACAATTAATGCAAAGTAAAGTGAGAATAAATGAGTATGGATTTATAGGGAGAAGCGTAAAACCCCTAAATTTTTAGCTTCGCGGGATAGCAGAGGGTTACGAATCCCCCCTCCTTTAGAGGTTGTCCGACAATTCAATTTCATGGCAAAAACATTTAAAAAATAAGGCATAAAAAACCTTTAAATCGAAAAAAAAGGAACTGTATTATTACTAGCATGATTGTTGGACAATCTGTTCAGGGTGGGGTGCGCCAGCGCAACTTTGATTTGGAAAAACAATTTTATTTGGAAAAACAATTTTATTTGGAAAAACAATTTTATTTGGAAAATGATTTTGAATTTCTCCGGCTTTTACTGTTTTATTTCCGGAGCCTCATATCTTACATGGTGAAATTCCTATGACTGGTTACCCAGCCCTCTTAAAAACCAGAATTGTAGTAGCTGTAGATTATATCTCCGAGCTTCTAAAAACACATTGATGATAAGGCGTTTTCATCAACAGCATCTCCCTCTTGAGGGAGTATTATTGCTTCTCGACAGCTCCTGGAGAAAACCACAGCGTATCTACCACATCTTAATATTCACCCAATTGAAACGACAATAGAATAGTATTTCTATGTGTCTAGTTTATATAATTCCTATTCATATATAGCCAAAACGATGAAGATTTTTGCTTTGCGATTGGAATATTCCAACGGCGTTGGATATGACAAATCTCATTGGAACCTATCCATTTTGTTATGAGTTTTGAATAGTATGGGATTTCTCCTGAAGTTCTTGAGAATTTTCCAGTGAACTTATACCTTTTTGTTATAATATATTCTAAGTGAGACAAACCCATGAGCCAATTTTCTGGTACCAGTTCTTCGTTGCTTGATGCAATTTTCCTTTCTGAAAAAAGAAAGAACCTTCTTCTGCTGTTAAAGGAAGAAGGCCCTAAAAGCAGTGATGGGATCAAAAGTGCATTTGATTTTCCCTGGAAGTCAATGATTCCCCAGATCAAAAAGCTGGTTGATTTGGGTCTGATTATCCATAAAGATGGAGTGTATTCTCTTTCTGAGATGGGGACAGTGATAGCCACAAATGTACAGTTATTGCTAAACACCCTGAACATTTATGAGGAAAACAGAGAATTCTGGTCCGAACATGATTTGAGTCCAATTCCTTTCCATCTTCTTACAAGAATCGGTGAATTGGGCCAGTGCAAGGTCCTGAAACCCGATCTATCTCAGATATTTAAAGTTCAGGAAGATATTGTAAAATGTATGCTGGCTTCTTCCCGCATTATGGTATTTGTTTCGGCAATTCATCCCGCTTACCATCTGCTCTGTCTGGAATTTATTGAAAAAGGGATCGATGCTACAATTATCCTTACTCAATCGGTTTTCGAGAGTATTCAGAATGAGTGTCTCCCTGAATCCACCACATCTTTCAGTGACAGCTCCGTCCTCAAGCTGGACCTTCCGGAATACAAAAAGGAAGTTCAGTTCTTTTTGAACTGCGAAAACTCACATTTTTTTGTGTCGGATGGGGAGAAAAAACCAATGATGCTGATAGTAACCGATAATATCTTTGCGTTTTCCCTGCTTGATAAAAATAACAGAATTGACCGCCACTACATTGTAAGCTTTGAGCCCGGAGCTCTAAAATGGGGAGAAGAACTTTTTGCATATTACAAACAGAATTCCAGGCAGATTTATTCTCTCTGAGGTTTCCCTTATTTTTTTCTCTCCAAGGTTTCCCTATCAATCTTGTTTTTAAGGCTGGGGCATCTTTGAAACTATATCTTTCACTTTGTTCCCCTGCCTTTAAAAAATGTGTAGCAGAAAGTTCCGCTGGGTTCGGCAGTTTCATGGAGTTCTTCAATCCCTTTTTTCCACGCTTCTTCTCCTATTATTTGCATCTCCAGAGCCTTTTCTTTTACACCTTCTACCATGGGAATGATCGTTTTCAGGACAAAGCCGTCCACAAGTTCAGGTTTGCTGGAATCTGCATAGACCATCCTCGGCTCTACTTTCTACTTTTATGTCCCTGAACCCCGACTCTTGCAGGTGCTCGAGCACAAAGCAGATAAAATATGGTCAAAGCTATCCTCTTCAAAAGGGAGGGAAAAAATATTTTCCTGCAGGAACCTGAAGTTTTTAATTCCTTTTTTCTCTACTTTTTCCCTGGCTTTTTCAAGTGATTCAGAGGAAATGTCAACTGAAGTGATTGCTGCTTCAGGATTGTTTTTTGCCAGGATTGCAGTCTGGGCTCCGATTCCGCAACCTGCTTCCAGCACCTTTGATCCGGGTGGATATGTCGTATCATAATGGAGAAGGTTTTCAAGCGTTTCTGCCTGTTCTGAAAGACGAAGAGCTTCTCTTTCGGAATAACCATGAACATATTCAGCCATGAGTGCTTTAGCTCCCGGTTTTTTCTGTCTTCAACGCTGTATTAACTGTTATCAATCAATATATCATTATCTTTGGACATCGGGAATGCTGCTAAATGCGGGCTCAAGAACCGCCACTTCAGAGCAAAATTAACTTATTTTGGCAGGGGACGAATTCCTGAAAGGGTGGTCCACTCCCACGGGTCTCTTTGCCTTCATTTTCGCATTGTAACCATGTACAGTTTTCTTGGCAACTCTCCTTCTTCAAATTCTTCCAGCTCGAAGCTCCTGTACCCTTTTGCAAGGTGCTCAACCTTTTCTCTGCTGAAAAAGTGCACTATAAAGCCGCCTGTAATTTCGTACATGTCTTCTCCCCTGTGCTTTCCCGTCCCGTAATGGGCATCTTCGGTATTTCTGGCTGTATAGGTATTTATT
>JBFHIK010000035.1:0-12608 GCA_041596555.1 Methanosarcina sp. | reverse complement strand
TATGATCCCATGGGCTCTCAATCGTATGAAACCCCCTTTAAAGAATACTCCCACATATTCTTTACACAATTGTAAGAAAAGCAATCAAGATTTGTTGCTGGTTGTGGTGATTGATTGAGAGCCCGTTATTATGATCCCGTGGGCCCTCAATCAGATGAAACCCCTATTAATGAATACTCCCCAAGTATTCTATTTACAAACATGCACTAATGTGCTTCTCTTACAATTACAATTCTTCTAATGCTGAAATTCTATATATAATAAATTACATTAAATATTCAATGATTTATTAATTTTGTCTGCTTATCAACATTTGATTGAGGCATTATTTTATAACTGGCCGAAAATTATAGTTTACTCCTAAAATATAGATAGCTTATTTTTTTTTAATCCAATTGAAATTTTCAAGCAAAGAAAAAATAAGG
The DNA here is from genome assembly GCA_041596555.1 of Methanosarcina sp. GTDB lineage: Archaea > Halobacteriota > Methanosarcinia > Methanosarcinales > Methanosarcinaceae > Methanosarcina. The sequence goes on along the minus strand of JBFHIK010000035.1, from coordinate 12,183 downwards.
ACTAACCTGAATCTCAAGAAAGTATGGGTTACAGGAAAAATAAAGTTTTATTAAGGCATTAGAAAGATATATTCAGGGAAGAAAATAATAAAAACAAAACTACAACTAAAAAAGAAATCGACCTTAAGGTCGATAGTACTGAATTAGTTGCCGTTTGTCTCTTCATTTTTCAGAAGTTCCACAGCAAGTTCCTTGAGCTTGTATTTCTGGATTTTGCCGCTTGCGGTCAGAGGATACTCCTTTACTATGAAGACATGCTTTGGAACCTTATAGCGTGCGATCTTGCTTACAGCATAGTCCCTGATATCGGCTTCCGTAAGGTCTACACCTTTTTTAAGGATAACAAAGGCTCCTACGATCTCCCCGTATTTCGTATCAGGTATACCAACCACCTGGGCATCTTCGACACCGGGCATTGCGTGCAGGAACTCTTCAATTTCCCGGGGATAGATGTTTTCCCCACCCCGGATGATCATGTCCTTTATGCGGCCAGTGATCCTGTAGTAACCTTTTTCGTCACAGGTCCCAAGGTCCCCACTGTGCAGCCAGCCCCCTTCATCAATTACTTTTTTCGTTTCTTCCACCATATTGTAGTAACCCTTCATGATATTATATCCACGGCAGCAGAGCTCTCCTACTGTGTTAGGAGGCACTGGCTCATTTGTAGATGGGTCAACTACTCTGACTTCAACGCCAGGGAAACACTTGCCTACAGTCTCAACTCTGAGTTCCACAGGGTCATCGACAGTTGTCTGGGTCATTCCCGGAGATGCTTCCGTAAGCCCGTAGACGCTGGTGATCTGGTGGCAGTGCATATCTTTTACGACCTTTTTCATGGCTTCCACAGGGCAGGTAGAGCCAGCCATAATCCCGGTCCTCAGGGAAGAGAGGTCGAACATATCAAACATGGGGTGTGTGTACTCGGCAATGAACATTGTAGGGACGCCGTAAAGGGCAGTACACTTCTCTTTCTGGACTGCAGCAAGCACCAGGAGAGGGTCGAAAACCTCAAGCATAACAAGCGTTGCCCTGTGGGTCAGGATAGCCATAACCCCGAGCACGATTCCAAAGCAGTGGAAAAGAGGTACGGGTAAACAGAGCCGGTCTTCGTGAGTGAACTTCTGGCGGTCGCCTATGGAGAGCCCGTTGTTCAGGATGTTTTTACTGGTCAGCATAACTCCCTTCGGAAAACCGGTCGTTCCTGAAGTATACTGCATGTTGACTACATCATCTCCACTTACACTTGCCAGAATCTCCTTGAGTTCGTCATCTGGATAATGGCTGCCAAGGAGCATCAGCTCATTGGTATTGTACATACCCCTGTGCTTTTCCTGCCCAACATAAATTACGCTCTTCAGGAATGGGAAATTTTTACTTCTCAGGCGCCCTCTTTCAGAACTCTTGAGTTCCGGGACCAGCTCGTTAATAATTTCAAGATAATCAACGTCCCTGAAACTATCGATAAGTGCAAGTGCCTTCATATCTGACTGTTTGAGCACATACTCAACTTCATGGCTCTTGTATGCGGTATTTACCGTAACGAGCACTGCTCCTATCTTCGAGGTGGCAAACATGAAGGTAAGCCAGTCAGGGACATTCTTTGCCCAGATCCCTACATGGTCTCCCTTTTTTATCCCTATCGCAAGCAGTCCTTTTGCAAGGTTGTTTACCCTTTCGTTGAACTGCCCATATGTAAAGCGCAGGTTACGGTCGGGATAAATGATAAACTCGTGGTCAGGGTCTACAGCTACCTGTTTTTCAAAGTATTCTCCAAGAGAATCTTCTATAAGATGCATGGTTTCAGCCTCATCTTCCGGACTATTACTTTCAGAAACTACTTTCAGAAACTACTTTCAGAAACTTTCGGCTTATGAATGGGTTTTTACATCCAGGCCAGTCAAAGGCGTTTCTGAAGTCTATTTAAATCGAGCAGGGAGAATCCGTATCAGTTTCTGCGTCCGCCGGGGAAGCGTCCATTGAAGGGAGCATATGCATTTTCAGGACCTCGCGGATAGAGTCCGGAAGGGGAAATGCTTTCTGGAGTTTGAAGTCATAATAGACAAGTACCGCCTGGCCTTTGACCTTGAGTTCCCCTTCCTGCCAGGCCTCATGCCCTACAGTAAAAGAACTGTTCCCGATCTTTGCAACGAAGGTCCTGATCTCCACATCGGATCTGAAATACATCTGCTTCAGAAAATCAAACTCAGTTCTTACAAGAATCAGGTGCCACACATCAGGGCTAAGGATAAGGTCCGGGGAGAAAAGCCTGAATATGGAGTTTCTTCCCGTTTCGAACCAGACCGGAAGGACTGTATTATTTATATGCCCGAGACCATCAATGTCTCCAAAGCGCGGACTAACATTTATACTGAACATTTTGAATTCCCTGGTTTTTAATATTGTACTCAATTATCCAATTTTTTAATCTAAACTTCTGCCAGTTAACTAAATCACATTCTTACTCTCTTACCCATAAAACTGAGGCTCTTAGAGAGGAGCATAGACTACAGCCATTATTCGTGCATCCTCTTTTCCCGTTGCATGGACGTCATGTGGGACAATGGAATCGTAATAGATGCTGTCTCCGACACTCAGCCTGTGAACATCCTTTCCGTAGAAGATTTCAATTTCTCCGGAAAGGACGTAGATGAACTCCTCCCCTTCATGAGAAGAGAGCTTGTGGCTTTCCTCAGGAGAGGGATGAATGTCAATAATAAAAGGCTCCATATGGCGGTCTGCTTTATCCGAGGCAAGGGAGTAAAACTCAAGAGCACTCTTCTTTGGTCTCTCGGTCTTTCCGGAAAAACGGACCACATTTTCGGATAGTCCTGCCTTTACCACTACAGGCCCGCTCTGGGGCATGTCGTCCAGAAAAGTCCCGAGGCGGACGCCTAAAGCCCGGGCAATCTTTAAAAGAGGGGTTAAGGAGGGAACGAGGGCTCCGTTTTCTAACTGCTGGATTAACTCCACGCTGCTCTGACTGGCTTCAGCCAGTTCTTCAACAGTCATATCCTGGGCTTCTCTAAGATGACGTATCTTACTGCCGACACGGTTCTCTTCTGACATAATTCTGTTTCCTCACACACATTTTTTAGTTAGAGGACCTGGCAAAAAAATGTAAACCAGAGTCCCTATAAATAGCCTATAAAGCTTATCCCTTTTGTATCTCTCTATTATAAAAAATATACGTTTAGACCCACTTTTTGAAGTAATAAATTAAAAAACAATTGTAAACAAAAACCAAAAATCAGTTGGAAGAAAAAAGGAAAAATTAGAAAAAAAGAGAAAGTGGAAAGAAGGAAAAAACTAAAAAAGAGTAAAATTGGGAAACAATAAAAATTGAAAATTAAATATAATAATTAAAAAATTAAAAAGTAAACTGTCAAAATAAAAAATTAAATATAAATAATAAAAAAGTAAACTGTAAAAAACTACAGTTTTTCTGAACTCACTGAAATTCGAAATTGCACCTGATCCCCTCGGAATCGAAACAGAGGTTGCAGGATACACACCTTGCCTTTTTAGCCTCTCCTGATTTAAGCTTTAAAACAATGTCAGGTTCACTGATGAACGTCCTGCTCATTGATATAAGGTCTGCAAACCCGTTTGCAAGAAGATCCTCCATAACAGAAAGAGACCTGATACCACCTACAAGGATTACCGGGATATCCACTGCACTTTTGATCATCTTTGAGTAGTTCTTGAAATATGCCTCTTTTGCAGGAGAATTAATTGCAGTTTTTATGGTTACCCCACCTGCTTCGCCTATTCCTCCACTGACCTCTATTGCACATACCCCTGCCTTTTCCAGAAGCCTTGCAATTTCCACGCATTCAGGAGCATCGAGTCCCAGCCCTGCCTTTGCTGAACCGGGATGGAAACCATCCGTTGCATTCATTTTCACAAGAATCGGAAAATCATTCCCTGCTTCTTCTTTTGTGCGCCTTACGATCTCAGTGACTATCCTTACCCGGTTTTCGACAGAGCCTCCCCATCTGTCAGTCCGCCTGTTTGTGTAGGGAGATATGAAATTGCTTAAAAGGAAACCATGGGCACAGTGGAGCTGGACCCCATCAAAGCCTGCCGCCTTTGCCCTCACCGCCGCCAGGGTAAAAGCCTCAATCATTTCCAGGATTTCCTTTTCGGTCATCTCCCTGGGGACTACTGACGAATGCCCGTTTTTGACCACTGACGGAGCAATCGGGACCGGGTATTCGTCCGAAGTGTCTGCCTGCCGCCCTCCGTGCACTATCTGGAGCACTATCCTGCTTCTGTACCTGTGTACCCTCTCAGTTATCTTCCGGTAAGGCTCGATGAAACGGTCATCATAGATACCCTGCTGCAAATTATCGCTCTGACCGCCTGGAAGAACATAAGAATATCCGGTTATGATCATCCCGACTTCATTTTTTGCAAGCTCTTCATAGAGGTCTCCGAGTCTGGAAGTGGGGGTCCCGTCTTCTTCGGCCATGAACTCATGGGTTGCGGACCTCACAAAGCGGTTCTGCAGCTCCATGTTGCAGACCATGATAGGGTCAAAAATCATAGAAAAAGATAGGAAAAGAAAGGGTAAATAATTTTCCCGAAGCTTAATAGTGGGAGCTTGAAGCTTCCGAAAACCAGACCCCTCAGTCAAAATTTATCCCATAGATATGAATAATTACTATAGAATTCTTAAATTATAAACTAGCAAATAAAAACAAAAAATGTCAAATGGCAAATAAAAACAAAAATTGTAAACTTGCAAATGAAAACAAAATATCAGGGGTGGGGAAATGGTTAAAATGAAATACATAACATGGACGATGCTTCTTATTTTGCTTGCAGTCATGCTTCCCGGATGTGCTTCGGATGAATCCGGGCAAGAACAGGTAAACGAGACTCCTGTAGCTGAAGATACAGTTCCCGAAGGGGAAACTCTCAGCGGGGAAGCCCTGTATACGTACATAACAGAAGAAGACAACTATAAAAACTGGGATCTCATGCCAGGAACGACAGAACTCACTGCCGGAAATAGCCCACATGGAGCTCTTGTTACAATCTATGCCTCGGATGAAGCAGTTTCTGCAATAGAGGAAAAGGCCGGGGTTATGCCTTATAATAGCACAATTTTGAAAGAGAATTATAATTCCGATGAAGAGCTCGTCGCGGTCACCCTGATGCATAAGGTCGAAGGTTTTGACCCTGAACACAATGACTGGTACTGGCTTGTTTATGATGCAAACGGAACTATACAGGCAGAAGGCGGGGTGGAGAGCTGTTACAACTGTCACAGTCAAAGGGCAGATAACGACTATGTATTCAGAGGAGACCTCAAGTAAAAAGTAAATTCAACAATCCCGGAAAAATAGCGCCCTTTCTTATCAAAGAATTCTCAAAACGGAGCTGGAGATATGATGCAGAAGGGGGAAGAGCGTGAAAATACGAAAGGGGAAAATGTGAATGAGGGAAGGGTTTTCTTTAAAGCCTTTCCCCAAATTCTCCAGCTCTTTTTTCATCAATTGCTTCCTGCATCTGCTCGTTTTTCACCTTGATGGAAAAGAGGGTGAGGAAAAGCAGGAAATAAGCTATGAAATTAACAAGGAGAGTCAGTTGAAGCGCTGTCCCTTCAAGTCCTCCTCCGCTTCCGCCTGTGTTTCCTCCGAACATAAGGGGATGAGCCGAGCGCCAGAGCCGGATTGAAAAGAAACTCAGGGGCACGGACATGAAGCCTAAAATTCCGAAGACTGCCGAAAGCCGGGCTCTTTTTTCAGGCTCTTCGAGGGCTTTTCTGAGCATCATGTAAGCGAGGTAAACAAGGAAGAGGACCAGGGAGGTGGTCAGCCTGAGATCCCAGATCCAGTACCATCCCCAGGCATCCTTTGCCCAGATAGAACCCGTGACAAGCACCAGGAACGCAAAAAGGGTTCCCACTTCAGCAGCCGAGCGGGCGTAGATATCCCATTTGAGAGATTTTTCCCGGAGGTAGAGGATACTTGCGGCAAATACAACTCCAAACGCCAGATAAGCTATAATTGCTATTGGCATATGGAAGAAAAAGATCCTGAAGCTTCCGCTAAGAACCTCGCCTGCTTCGCCCTTAATCGGAGGCAGGTAGAAAAAGATCATGTATATCGCAAGAAGCATTACACCGGCAGTTGCAACTGCCAGCACTCCGGTTTTTCTGGAATTTGATGCCATTTTGTTCACTTGTCTTGATAGGTTAAGATAACAAAAATTCAATACCGATACTTGTTATTGACTCGATTTACTTCGTTTATTATTGATTCGATTTTGATCGCTGTCTTGAAGATTCTTCTGTTTTACTATTTTCCTTTTCCCCTCTTTTTTCTTCTCGTCCCTCTTTTTTCCTTCCAGGGAAACCTTAGTCAGACCTTAGTCAGACCTTAGTCAGACCTTAGTCAGACCTCAGTCCGAAACAACATATTCAAAGACCAGATGCGAGATTACAAAGAACACAAGGTCGTAAACTGCAAGCAACCTGATTTCAGGAACCAGATTTCCGATGCTGTTGCCGGCAAGAACTCCGGCAGTTGCTTCCACTGCAGGAATCAGGACAGGCAGGAGGACAGGCAGGAGAAGGACAGGCAGGAGAAGTTCTCTGGTACGGGTGCCAAGGGTAAGAGCAGAGAGCAGGGTCCCGACAGCAATAAATCCGAAAGTTCCGAGGAAGAAGATTAGCAGGAGCAGGAACAGGGTTCCGATTCCCAGGCTGTAATTGAAAAGTATGATAAAGAAGGGCAGGGTTACAGCTTCCATAAGAAAGACAATCGCAAGGTTGGAAAGGATTTTTCCGGTATAAATGGCACCCCTGTCCACAGGGCAGAGCATAAGGGCTTCAAGACATCCGTTTTCAGTTTCCATTACGAAGGTCCTGGAAAGCCCGAGCATCCCGGCAAAGGTGAAAGCAATCCAGAGCACGCCTGGAGCGAGTTTTTCAACTTTCTCAGAATCCCCGAGAAAATCCCCGAAAGAAACGCTGAAGACCACAAGCACCAGAAGCGAGAAAATGAACATTGAGTTGAGCATCTGTTTTGTCCGGAACTCGGCTTTAAGGTCTTTTGCAGCGATATAAAGGCTCCGGATCATTTTTTAAACTCCTGTTTTCACATTACCTGTTACTTTATCCTGATTTTAATATTTATCTTTTTATACTTATGTTTTTTAAATATCCCTTTTTTAAATATCCCTTTTTTAAATATCCATTTTTTAAATATCCATTTTAATCATATTTTTTTCTTAACTTTCGGGCTCATACAAGCATGGAGCCGCATTTTTCCCTGAATTCCTGAAACCCTGAGAAATTTTCCTTAAATCCATCATATACAAACTTTCCTTTATCCAGGATCAGGAGCCTGTCGCAGAGGGCAAAGCCCCTTTCAAGGTCGTGGGAAACCATTAATTTTGTGCTTCCCTGGAATTCGGGGCTTTTGAGGAGATTTTCGAATACCAGGGAGGCTCCGGGGTCAAGCCCTGTATAGGGTTCGTCCAGAAGGAGGAGGGAAGGTCTGTGAAGCAGAGCCCTTGCAATGGAAAGCCTCTGTTTCATGCCTCTTGAAAAAGTGCTGACTCTTTCGTCCACTTTTGTTACAAGCCCGACCTCATTTAAAAGCTGTGAAATTCTCTTTTCGAGTTCCTGGCCATCAATTCCATACATCTTTCCGAAAAAATACAGGTTTTCTTTTGCAGTAAGATCTCCGTAGAGGTAAGAATCGTGGGAAAGCATCCCTATTTCTTTGCGGACCTTTTCCGGCTCTTCGGTTATATTAAATCCGGACACGAAAACAGAACCTGCGGTAGGTTCTATCAGAGTTGAGATCAACTTCAAAAGAGTGGTCTTTCCAGCCCCGTTAGGGCCAAAAATAACCGCAAATTCGCCTTTTCGGAGGTCAAGGTCAAGGGCTTTCAGGACCGGAGTTTTCCCAAAAACTTTTGATAGTTCCCTTATAGAGACCGCGTTTTCCATCGGACCTACTTTGAGAATCCCTCTAAATTAATCTTTTTATATGGTCTGTGCTGTTTCGGCCCGTAACTTTGCACTGGATTATGGTTCTTTATAGTCTACTGCCCTGTATTGTCTGGCTGTCTGAGGCATGAACGTTATAGTCTGTGCGTGACTCGTCTGTGCATGACTTATTTGTGCATGACTTATTTGTGCATAACTTATTTGTGCATGACTTATTTGTGCATGACTTTTTCGTACAGTTCCGGATTTATACTGATTTTATCTACAGCGCCTGTCTGCAACAGTTATTTCTTAAAACTCCTTAGTATATTCTGCAAAAACCCCTTCTTTTCAAAGTACTGCTGGTGGTAATCTTCTGCCATATAGAAATCAGAAACCGGCACTATCTCGGTTACGATAGGGTTTTTGAAAGCTCCTGACTTCTCTAGTTCTTCCTTTGAGGCTAGAGCAGCAGCTTTTTGCTCCTCGTCGTGGTAAAAGATCGCGGAGCGGTACTGTTTTCCTACATCAGGTCCCTGCCTATCCTTTGTGGTCGGGTCATGGACTTTCCAGAAGACATCCAGCAAGTCATTATACGAAACAACTCCGGGGTCGAAAATGACCCTTATGGCCTCTGCATGTCCGGTATTAAGGGTGCAGACCTGCTCGTAAGTAGGCTTTTCAAAATGCCCTCCACTGTAGCCAACCGCAGTTGCAACCACGCCTTTAACCTGCCGAAAAGCCTCTTCGATTCCCCAGAAACAACCTGCAGCAAAGGTTGCCTTTTCCAGGCCCTCTCCAGGGTTTTCAAATACGTCCTTACTCTCTTCAGGTGTTGCGTTTCTCTGTTCATCCTTTTTGTTTTCTTCCACTATCTTCCCCCCAGTCTTCAAGAAAATCAGGTATACCTTATGATCAGGGTATATCCAATAATCTAAGCATACCGCATAATTAAAATATAGCTTATTCAGGATAATACCCTTTTTCTCTGATCAGGTTTTGCCGTATTTTCCCATCAGCTCCCCTTCGGCAATGATGTGCCCTACCATTTCGCTTTCAAGCTCTTTTCTCCCGGCTCCTGCTTTGAGTTCAAGCTGCCTGTCCAGTGCATAAACCTTGAAGAAATATCTATGCGTTCCTGAGGGAGGGCATGGGCCGCCATAGCCGATTTTCCTGAAATTATTGATTCCCTCAATTCCGGGGATACTATCTTCCTCTATTTTTGCCACCGGCTCAATATTCCAGACGACCCAGTGAGTAAATGGATTCATGGGAGAATCAGGATCGTCCATGATCAGTACCAGACTTTCGGCCTCCTCCGGAATGTTCGCAAATTCCAGAGGCGGGTTTATGTTTTCCCCATCACATGTATATTTTCGGGGGATAGTACTGTTAGATTCAAACGCGCTGCTAAAAATCTTTATAATCTGGATGTCCATATTTTCATCCCCTTTACCGGTATCAGAAGATTCTTCATCTGCAGGTGCTTCAACCTGCCCATTTTTTATACATCCCGAAATCAGGAGCACTCCTGCAAACAGGAACATTAAAACAACTGCTCCGGCTTTTCTGTTCATAAACCCTCAGCAGGAAACCCCTGAATCTTTAGCTCAGGGGTAGTTGACGCACAGCACCAGTTCCTGAGATCAGAGTAAATTGCTTAACACTATAATGTTAAGGCTGAAGAGATATAACCTTAAGGATTTTATCTCAGAACCTTATCTCAGAACCAGACTTTAAAACTTGAATTGAGATACCATAGTATAAACTAATTTGAAACCCGACCTTAAAGCCCGAACTTCTGAAATAGAACTTAAATTGACCAGACTTAAATTACCCGAACTTAACTTCCAGTACGGTTTAAGTCCGTTTTCCGGAATTACCTGGCTGCACAACAGGTATCGATACCTCCGGTAACCTGAAAAGCCAGGTTTAAAAATAAACTGTGCAGCTCAGGAACAATTTTTAAAGTCATCCTGAATAAGGATGGAACTCTGAAAGGCAGATAACTCAATCTTCAACATCAAGAGACTGAATTATATCGTTAACTGTAAGCTCCCCTTTACCTACGCGCCGTACAAGCGGATAGATAAATGCGCAGTCATCAATTGCTGCCCAGCGAGCTTCGCCTACGCGTCTTATAACATCGTTCATAATTTTGCCACAATCGTTGCAGTATCTTGCATCACTCTCTATTCCACAAATTTCGCAGTTCATAGAAAATACCCCACTAATCTATGTGATTGTCGAAAATAAATAAATTTTGGTGATATGTGATCATAATTGCACAGGCATTGAAAAACGGGGACCAAAATGTATTGATGGTACAGTGTCTTATCCTTTAAAGTCGTCCGGGTTTTCATCTTCATTCAACCCTGATTCTCCCGGGAACGATGACACTTCCGGAAATCTGACCCCTCAGGAGATCTTTTTTAGAAAACATCAGGTAATGGTCAGGTCAGGTCAGGTCAGGTAATGGTCAGGTCAGGTCAGGTCAGGTCAGGTCAGGCAAGGTTGGCAATAATCTCGTTTATCTCTTCTACCCCGGAGCCCTTGACCGTAATCTCTTCTTTGCTACGCACCCCCAGTCCCAGTTCCACAGCCTTTTTGATCTGGGGCTGAGCCCAGACTGAGTTCCTCTGGATCTTCGGAACGGTGCCCAGGGTTTTCAGAAGGGCAAGTCCTGCCGCATCGTTTGCAATTACATCCGGGCTTGCCAGGACGATTCCAGGCTCCTTAAGGGTCCCTATATTCGGGCCGTCAGTCACAAAGCACTTTGTAGCATCCGAAATATAGAAATCAGGCTTATATACAAGGTTAGATTCGGCAATCATGTTTCCGAAGAGCATATCCATCCCCTGCCCGTGAGGAAGCTGCCTTCTGTCTCCGTCTGCGGTTATGCTGATCTGGGACTTAAGGCCCATAGTAAAAGTTGCAGTCCAGTGAGTCTTGATTACCGGAAGAGCAATCGTGTAATCAACTGATGCCAGAAACTCGGGCACATCAAGTCCTCGCGGCCAGGAGTAAGCCTTCCTGGGCTCCACATGTTCGCGTTTCATGTGGTCGAATGTCAGGATTTCATCAACTCCTTCAGCCTCCGCAACCTGCCAGAGCCCCAATTTTTTGAGCACTTCCTCCGTGTTCAGGGTCGTCATAGCCTTCTCAGCCACAATTAACTTTCCAGGGTTGTATTTTTTTACTTCCCTTATAGCGCCCCTCAAAACCTCGGGGTTTGTCGAACCCGGTGCCGGATCCGCAGTGTTTGCGTTAGGCCGGATCAATACAGTTGTCCCTTCCTTAATTCCGAGCCCACCCGCAAGTTCCACTGCTGTCTTCACGGATTCCAGGGTATCCTTATTTCTTGAAAATCCAACAATTACCATCTCAAACTCCCATAGAGTAATTGTAACCCGAGGTATAAATACCAGAAATACAATGGATTTCTTTGTACTTACGCAAAGAGTAGCCGCTGATTAATCAGTTGATATTTTCAAAATATCCCAAAACCGTAGATATATTTTTACTCTCAAGCCGTACAGGGCTGTACCCGCCTTCCAGCCATAAAAATTCGATCATAAATGCTCCGTTAGTCGAAAAATCTACTCTTCTCCTCGAGAACCTCTTTTGATCCGCATAACCTCGAAAGCCTCCGCCAGCCTATCTGGTGGTCCATCGAAAAAAAGAAAGAAGAAAGAGCGTCAAAAAAGAAGACGAAGAAAGAAGAAAGAGCGTCAAAAAAATTCTTTTTTAGATTGAATCTAACTCTATATTGTCTGGTACTTACCTGTTTATCTAGTACTTACCTGTCGGTTTTTTCTCTTCTTTCCTGGTTGATTTTTTGTTGATTTTCGGTTAAATATTATAGGCTTTCCCGGTCATTTCTATCGATTAGTTTCTTACAGTGTTCTCAGTAGTTTTCACTTCCAGGCTCTTATTTTCTCTTCTTTTTTTATCTGAAAGCCGCTCTCCTGCGTCGAGCGTGACAAAAATGGTTTGGTAGAGCGAATGACGTTGTACGGGGCAGAGAACTCTTTTAATTAGTCCGCCTTAGCGTAGCGAATAAGTTCACTGCTAAAATCCATCAAGTAGTCCTCTTGAGCGCAGCGAAAAGGACCGCGTACTCCCGAAGCGCAATTCGGGCAGCGAAAAGGACCGCGTACTCCCGAGGCGCAATTCGGGCAGCGAAAAGGACCGCGTACTCCCGAGGCGCAATTCGGGTGGCGCAATTCGGGTGGCTC
>JBFHIK010000034.1:0-12609 GCA_041596555.1 Methanosarcina sp. | reverse complement strand
CAGGAGCCACCACTATACTAACCTCTTTGAGGAACTCGGCATGAAAGTGGCTGTTGCAGGCTACCAGTTCGCCCACAGGGACGACTACGAGGGCAGACAGATCATCCCTCAGATCAAGGGAAGTGCTCTTGGATCAATGCTGGAGGATGTGCACTACGAAAGGGACGAAAATATCACCCCCACAGTCAGCCCGGAAAGGATTGAAGAGCTGAAAAAGAAAATCGGACTCATGGGATATGAAGGGATGTTCCCCGAAATGGAAGACGGGACTGTTATCATTGATGACCTGAACCACCACGAGACCGAAGCCCTTGTAAAAGCCCTTAAACCCGACCTCTTCTGTTCGGGGATCAAGGATAAGTACTGGGCCCAGAAGCTCGGGATCCCTTCAAGGCAGATTCACTCCTACGACTACAGCGGACGTTACACCGGCTTTTCCGGGGTCCTGAATTTCGCACGGGATATCGACATGGCACTTCATAGCCCCACCTGGAAGTTTATACGCCCGCCATGGAAAGGAGAAGGAGTACAGGAGTAAGGAGGGACAAAAATGTTAGATTACACCCCACGTGAAGAAGTAACCAGAGAAGCAATAACTATCAACCCTGCAAAAATCTGCCAGCCAATAGGCGCAGTCTATGCCGCCCTTGGTGTCCACAACTGCATGCCACACAGCCACGGCTCACAGGGCTGCCTCTCATACCTGCGCATGTGTCTGAGCAGGCACTACCGGGAAGCTGCAATTGCAACGACCAGCAGTTTCTCCGAAGGAACTGCCGTCTTCGGAGGTGCAGCAAATCTCAAGGAGGCCCTCGAAAACCTGACTGAAGTCTACAAACCCGAAGTAATTGCCATCCATACCACCTGCGTGGCAGAAACCATAGGTGATGACGTGGGATCCATCGTAGAAGATATCAGGGCCGCAGAGCTTATAGACCCATCAATCAAGGTCTGTGCAGCCTCCACCCCGAGTTATGTAGGCTCCCACATCACCGGTTATGACAACATGGTAAAGGCTTTTGTGACCACTTTTGCCAGCAAAAGCAAGCCAAACGGGAAACTCAACCTCATTCCGGGCTTTGTGGAACCTGCCGATATCCGGGAAATGAAACGCATACTCTCAATAATGGGAATCTCAAGCATTGTCTTTCCGGACACAACTGACGTCTTTGACGCTCCCCTTACCGGAGAACATGGAATGTACCCGAAAGGCGGGACCCCGGTTGGAGACATAGAGGATTCCGCAAACTCCCTGGGGACCATTGCAGCCTGCAAGATGGCAGGAGGTTCTGCAGCAAAGATCCTTGAAAGCCGTTTCAAGATCCCTGCCAGAGTAGGGCCCACCCCCATAGGAATCAGAAACACTGACCGTTTCGTCATGAACGCGGCAAAACTTGCCAACGTGGCGATTCCCCCCGAACTCGAAGACGAGAGGGGAAGACTTGTAGACATGATGACTGACGCCCACCCCCACTACCATGGAAAGAAGGTAGCCATTTACGGGGATCCGGACATTCTCTCAGGGCTTACGAGCCTTGTGCTGGAAATGGGCATGGAACCGAGTGTTGTCCTCACCGGAACCCAGAACTCTGAATTTGAGAAAGAAGTAGAAGGACTCATAGGTTCCGAATACCCAGAAGCCGATGTAATCTCGGGTGGGGACCTCTTCATGCTCCACCAGATCATCAAGCGAAAGCCCGTGGACCTCCTCGTCGGCAACACATACGGGAAATTCATATCAAGGGCAGAGGATGTGCCCCTGATCAGGGTAGGCTTCCCTATCACGGATAGGGCAAACCTGCACTACTTCCCTATCATGGGGTACGCCGGAGCTGCACGACTGGTGGAGCGCATAGGAAACACCCTGCTTGACAGGAAAGACAGAGATGCGCCAGACTGGCTGCTTGAAACCATCCAGTGAGGGGCCTGACTTCAAGATAACTAATTTCAAACAAATTTCCAGAAGATAACTGAGAAAATCAGAATAACTGGAGAAACAGCCGCTGCAAATCTGAAAAGCAGAAGCAGAGGGGAGTGAAAGAGATGAAAGAGAAAACCGGGATAGTGGATACACTCGAAGAAAGGCAACCATACATCACCAGAAAGCAGGAAAAGGGGCAGGTAATCCCCCTTGCCTGCGACAACAATTCTCTGGCAGGAGCCATCAGCCAGCGGGCCTGTGTCTACTCGGGAGCCAGGGTTGTCTTAAACCCGGTAACTGATGCCGTTCACCTGGTCCACGGCCCAATTGGCTGTGCAGGCTATACCTGGGACATCAGGGGCGCAAAGTCCAGTGGGATTGAAACAAACCGCAGCAGTTTCAGCACGGACATGAAAGAGATCGATATCGTCTTCGGAGGAGAAAAAAAGCTCTCAAACGCGATCGACGAACTGGTAGGCATCTACCACCCTCCGGTAGTCTTCGTGTATTCCACATGTATTGTAGGAATTATTGGAGATGACCTTGATTCCGTATGCAAAACAGCAAGTCAGAAGCACAATATCCCGGTACTCCCTGTAAAGTCCGAAGGCTTCAAAGGCAACAAGTCCGACGGATACAAGGCTGCTTGCGATGCCCTAAAGCAGCTGATCAAAAGCCCAGAAGAGGAAACTGCAGAAAAGAAGTCCGAAGTAAGCCCTGAAGTCAGAAAGCCAAAAATCAACATCCTCGGGGATTTCAACGTTGCAGGAGATGTCTGGCTTGTAAAACCCCTCTTTGAGCAGATGGGAATCGAAGTCATAGTTTCCATGACCGGGGATTCAACTGCCAGAACAATTTCAAGGGCAGCGGAAGCCGACATTAACCTCGTCCAGTGCAGCGGGTCCATGACCTACCTTGCAAAATGGATGCAGCAAGAGTACGGAATTCCATACTTAACCGTGAGCTTCTTCGGAATCGAAGATATTTCCATTGCTCTTCGAAAGACTGCGGAATATTTTGGCTCCGAAGAGATGAAAAAGATTGCAGAAGAAATCCTGGAGACCGAAACAAACCGGATAATGCCCGAAATTTCCCGGGCCCGGGAGAGAGTCAAAGGGAAAAAGGCTGCCATTTACATGGGCGGACCTGCAAAAGCCCTCACGCTTATCAAAGGCTTTTCCGAACTCGGCATGGAAGTTGTCATCATCGGGACCCAGACAGGGAAAAAGGAAGACTACGAGCAGATCAGTTATTCAGTCCGGGACGGAACGGTCATTGTAGATGATGCAAACCCCCTGGAACTTGCTGAATTGCTCGTGAAACAAAAAGCTGACCTGATGGTTGCAGGTGTAAAGGAGAGGTTTATCGCATACAAGCTGGGCATTGCTTTCTGCGACTTCAACCACGACAGAGTGGTGGAGTTCGAAGGCTTTGACGGCTTTGTAAACTTCGCAAAAGAAGTGGATGCCTCGATCAATAGCCCTGTCTGGAAAGCTGTAAGGCAGAGGACTCTGAAACCCGAAGGCGTGGAATCAAAAAGGCCCGCAGTAAAAGAAAATGTAGAAAATATTTCCGAAAAACCCTGCGCAAAAAAGTATGAAAATATGGCTGTAGACCCGGATTTTTTGCACCAGAATCAGGATGCTGCAGTTGAGAGCCAGGTATGAGGAGGCATTGAGATGACCAAAAGAAACTATGCTACTGTGAACCCCTGTGTCATGTGCCAGCCCATGGGAAGTGCTCTTGCTTTCAAGGGAATCGAAAATACCATGGTCCTCTACCACGGCTCCCAGGGCTGCAGCACCTATATGCGCCTGCACCTTGCCCACCACTTCAGAGAACCCGTAGACATCGCATCAAGCTCCCTGAGCGAAAAAGGGGCGATCTACGGAGGCAGAGAGAACCTGAAAAAGGGCCTTAGAAACGTCATCAACAGGTATAAACCAAAGGTAATAGGCGTTGCAACCACCTGCCTTGCCGAAACAATAGGAGACGATGTCTCTGCAATAATCAGAGAATTCAAAGAAGAGGAAGGGATCGGAGAAGACCCCGAGAAAGATATCATAATTATTTCCGTTTCCACCCCCAGCTATGGGGAGAGCCATGTAAGCGGGTACATAAAAGCCCTGGATGCCGTTGTCAGGAAATTTGCGGAAAACTCGGAAAAACCGAAAATTCCGGAAGACATTGAGATCATGGATTACATGGAAAATATGGAAATTATGGAATATACGGAAATCATAGAAAAAGAGAAGGGAGAGGAAACTTCACAGGAAGCAAAAAGTCCTGATATGAAAGAAGACACAAATGACAAACTGAACCTCATCCCGACTGAAAGCCTTTCCCCTGCTGATGTGCGGGAACTCAAGGAGATTCTGGAAACTACGGCCGGAGATTACATCTTCCTGCCTGACATTTCCGAAACCTTTGACGCCCCCCTGGGAAACGAGCTTCCAAAAATTGCCCCTGGTGGCACCAGACTTTCCGAAATTGCAGATATGCCAAACAGCCGGGCAAGCCTGGGCCTGGGCATAGTCAGCAAGAACCTGGCGCTGGCATACCTGGAAGAATCCCACGGCGTGCCCGGGCACAGCGTCCCAATCCCAATAGGGCTTTCAAACACGGACAGTTTCTTTATGGAACTGGTCAACATCATCGGCTGCCCTATCCCTGAGAAATACCAGAAAGAAAGGGGAAGGCTCCTCGATGCCATGGTGGACGTGCACAAGTACCTTTATGGAGTAAAAGCAGCGGTTTACGGAGACCCTGATACCGTATTTAGCCTGGTAGCCTTCATGCTGGAACTCGGGATGAACCCCGTGCTGGTAGCAACTGGAAGCAAAAGCCGGGACTTTGGAAAAAGAATAAAGCAAATCTTCGAAGAGATCAGGCCGGAACTGGAACCTGTGGTTCTGGACGGGATCGACTTTGACAGCCTCAACGACGCAGTCAGCGAATGCAGCCCCGAAATCCTGATCGGAAACTCAAACGGGAGATACATTGCCAAAGCCCGCGGTATTCCCCTTGTAAGGGTTGGCCTGCCAATCCACGACAGAGTAGGCGCACAGCGCATCCTTACCGTCGGATACAGGGGAGCCCTGGAACTGCTGGACAGGCTCACAAACACCATTCTTGAAGCTACTGATACTTTCACCGCACCTGTACAGGTAGAACCAACAGCATATGCCGGCCAGGGAGCAGAAAAAGAATTCATGGAAGGAGCGCAATGAGCGAAAGTAAAGCAAAAAAGCTGATATTTCCAGTCCTTGCAGCTGTCCTCTGCCTTGGGATAGTCACCTTCATTGCAGCGTCCCCGGAAGCAGACGAACAGCCAACCCCTATCACGGTTTCGGCTGCAGCAAGCCTGACCGATGCTTTTACCGACATTGCCAGAGAGTTTGAAGCCGCTCATCCGGACACAAAGGTGGAACTGAACCTCGCAGGTTCGGGTACCCTGAGAATGCAGATTGAAGGGGGAGCACCCATTGATGTTTTCGCTTCGGCTTCCCAGGACCATATGGACCTCCTCGCCGAGAAAAATATGATCGAAAACAGCTCGAGAAAGGATTTTGCAGCAAACGCCCTCGTAATGGTTGTGCCTGCGAAGAACGGGGCTAAAACCCCGAAATCCCTTAAAGACCTGGTTGCAGGCAGTGTGGAAAAGATCGCAATTGGAAACCCTGAAAGCGCACCTGTGGGCAAGTATACAAAGCAGGCAATGGAGGACGCAGGAGTCTGGGACGGACTTGAAAGCAAAGTCATCCTTGCAGAAAATGTAAAACAGGTACTCACTTATGTGGAGACAGGTGAAGTCGATGCGGGCTTCGTATACATGACAGATGCCGAAAGCGGCCGGAAAGACCTGTATGAAATAACGTACACGGTCCCGGTTAATGAATCGATTTCCTACCCCATAGCAGTGGTAAATTCATCAAAAGAGAAGGAAAAAGCTCAGGAATTCGTTGATTTCATAACCGGAACCAGAGGGCAGGAGATCCTGGCAGAATACGGCTTTAGCGCAGCATAATATTCCCCGGAATCAAGAAACTCCGAATCAAAACCGTATAAAAAGGGAGGGATTTGATGGAAACCTTTCAACTAATCGCGACCCCACTTCTACTTACCCTCAAAATTTCCATCATTGCAACCCTTTTTGTGACGGTGCTGGGGATTATAATTGCTTATATACTGGCAAAAAGGGAGTTTCCCGGGAAATGGATAGCTGACACGATGGTTACCCTGCCTATGATTCTTCCCCCGACGGTAACAGGGTATATCCTTGTTATCCTGCTGGGAAAAAACGGAATTTTAGGAAGCATCTTCACCAAAATTACGGGGAGCAGCATCCTCTTCACCTGGCAGGCAGCAGCCATTGCAGCCTTTGTAGTCTCTTTGCCCCTGATGGTAAAGACCACCACCTCAGCCATCGGGGCAGTAGACAGGAGTGTTGAGGAAGCTGCCTGTATTCTCGGGAGAAGCGAATTCGAAACTGCGCTCTTCATAACCCTGCCTCTTGCAAAGAAAGGCATTATCGCAGGTTGCGTCCTGAGTTTTGCGAGGGCTGTCGGAGAGTTCGGAGCAACCCTTATGGTCGCAGGAAATATCCAGGGGAGGACCAGCACCATGCCTCTTTCCATTTACGGAGCATACCAATCAGGAAATAATGAACTTGCGAACCTGCTTGTGATTATCCTGGTTGTCATGTCACTCATAACGATTGCAGCCACCAGCAAACTGGTAGAACGATGAAAAAAAGGTGAGAGTAGGGAGTGAGAGTAGGAAATGACTGTTGAAGTTGACATTGAAAAGGAATTTTACGGAAGGAAAAACAGGAAAAAGAAAGGGAAAAATCCCAGCTTTTCAATGCACTGCAGTTTTGATGCCGATTCCGATTTTGTGGTCCTGTTCGGGTGTTCAGGTTCAGGAAAAACCACGGCTCTCCGCTGTATTGCAGGGCTTGAAAACCCGGATGCAGGGACTATAAAGATAAACGGTACCGTGTACTTTGACAGCAAGAAAAAAGTAAACCTGCCTCCCCAGAAGCGGAAAATAGGGTATATGTTCCAGGAAAATGCCCTCTTCCCGCATATGAACGTAAGGCAGAATGTCGAGTTCGGGTTAAAAGGCCTGAGTTCCACGGAAAAAACGGACAGGGTGAACGAGATGCTGGGCCTTGTGGGAATAGAGGAGCTTGAGTTTGCCTACCCTGACGAGCTTTCAGGCGGCCAGAAACAGAAAGTTGCACTAGCCCGCGCCCTTGCCCCGGACCCCGAAGTCCTGCTCCTGGACGAACCCTTTTCATCCCTGGACACCGTAGTCCGCCTGAAATTGAGAAAAGAACTGCGGACAATCCAGAAAAGGCTCAAGATCCCTGTAATCTTCATTACCCATGACCCTGTCGAAGCCTTTACCATGGCAGACAGGATGGCAGTCTTTGACGGCGGCAGGGTGCAGCAGATGGGCTCCCCTGAGGATATATTTTACCACCCAAAAACCCGTTATGTGGCTGAACTTGTGGGTTTCTTAAATCTCTTTGATAATGCCGTGATCGGAGGCCATGGCGAAGGAGACGAGTGCACCTTCCTGTGGTCTCTTGGGACGGAAATTACCGCTCCCTACATAGAAAGAAAGGCAGGAGACCGGGTTAGCTGGGGCATCCGACCTGAGAATATTGAGCTTGTGGACAGGAGGAATATGCATGTTGTCCGGCAGGAAGAAAGTAAAAACCTGTTCGACGGGGTAATAATGAACGTGGTGAACAAAGGCACCAGCCGGGTCATGTCCCTGATACTTAAAGAAAGCGAGGACGTCCTGAAGGTGGAAGTCGCAAACCATGTCTTTGACTCCTTAAAACTAGGGACTGGAGACGAATGCATGGTCAGGCTCAGAGCATCGGATATGATTGTCTTTTGAAGCCCGAGTTGCGAATGATATTTATATTCCAGCGCAGGAAGAACTAAACTATGATAATGGATTGAAAGATAATAAGAGCCATATTCATGTGCCTGACAGTCTTTCGATCCATTTTTGAGATTATTTTTCTTGATTTATCGTCTTTTACAGGATTTTATTCTCGTTTTACTGCTTTAAGGACAACTGCTCCTTCCGGATTTTCGGATTCCACATTGAAACCCACATCTTCAAAAAGCTCCCTCCATGCAGCTTCCGAGAGTTGAGGCCCGTGGTGGTGGTGATGTGCCAGCGGCTCAACTGCAGTTAATGACCCGCCTTTTTTCAGTACTCTTTTGATCTCGAATAAAGCAAATTTAATGTCTTCAAGGTGGTGGAGCATGAAAAAGCAGGTAGCAGCATCCATCGAACCTTCTTCAAAAGGCAGGGCATAGACGCTTCCGGTTCTGAACTGCACATTCGGCACACCAAGAACTTCTGCATTCATCTGTGCCTGCCCTGTGAGGGAGTCGTGAAGATCGAGGCCATAGATCTGGGAATCCGGGTTATTTTTTGCGAGCTCCATTGTAAGGGTTCCGAAGCCGCTGCCGATATCAAGGATAGTTTCCCCTTTTATTCCGGGAAGCACATCTGGAAGCACCTGTGCCCTCACGCGGGCCATACGGTCTTCAGGAAACTTTGCCTTATTTGCTTTTTCGGCATCTGTTGATGTAAAAGGAAGGATAGCATAGACCTTTGACCCGTTAACTGCCATCAGGCCCCGTACGTAAGCGCTGCCTGTATCGGCTAAGACCAGCTCCACGACCGAAACTCCTGCATCTTTACAAAAGCGTAAATTCCACTCCTCCCTTTTTTCAGGGAACCGGATATTCAGAGGGGTGTGCACTACAATATAATGTGAGTAGTCCTGGCTGAAATATGCTGATACGGCTTCAGGCTCTTTCAGGCGGATTTCGCTTATGCTTTCCCTGAAAAGGGCGAGAATTTGCAGGGAAGTTTCATCTGCCTCGTTTCTAACGCTTCCAATTTCTCCGAACATACTTCTAAATTTGATTTAAGGAATAAAAACTCTCTTATGGGAAAAACTTGAGAAAAAAACCTAAAAGAAACCAAAAAAAGAATGCAGGTAAAAGGTTGAAAAAAAGTAGAAGAAAATTTAAAAGTGCGGATAAAGATTTACCTGCACTCAAATGTTATATGCGGATTCTCCATGCTGTGTCTTGTCAAGCCCAATGTTTTCCTCGCTCTCGGAAACCTTGAACCCGATGGTCTTCTGGAGGACGAATCCTATTATGAGTGTGCAAGCAACCGCATAAACAATCGTAATAATAACTCCTTCGACCTGGAGGAACAACTGGTGTGAATCGCCAAGGAGAAGGCTTGTGGCACCCACACTTGCAAACACTCCCGTTAAGATAGCGCCGGTTATTCCTCCGACCCCATGGACTCCGAAAGCATCAAGTGAGTCATCATACCCGAGCTTGCCTTTGAGCATCACAGCCTTATAACATATGACCCCTGCGATTAAACCCATTACTATAGCTGCCATTGGCGTGACAAAACCAGCAGCAGGAGTGATTACGACGAGTCCCGCCAGGATGCCTGTGGCAAACCCCAGGGCTGTTGGTTTTCCTGTGGACATCCATTCTATCGCCATCCAGGAAAGGCCTGCAGCTGCGGGAGCAACGAATGTTGTAATAAATGCAAGGCCTGCAACCTCATTTGCAGCAAGGGCCGATCCGGCATTGAACCCAAACCATCCGAACCACAGAAGCCCTGTACCGAGAAGGGTGAGGGTAACATTGTGCGGCTTAATCGAATCGACGCCGTACCCCTTCCTCTTTCCGAGGAAGACCAGAATTGCAAGAGAGGAGATGCCTGATGTTACATGGACAACCGTGCCGCCCGCAAAGTCAAGGGCTTCTCCGGTAAGAAAGCCCCCACCCCAGACCCAGTGACAGACAGGCGCGTAGACGATAAGGCCCCAGAGGGCTATGAAAGCGATGTATGAACTGAATTTGGCACGCCCGACAATGGCTCCGGAGATAAGGGCGGGCGTAATTACGGCAAACATCCCCTGAAACACAACAAATGCGTATGTGGGAATGGTACCTGATACCGAGTAAAGGTCAATCCCCCGCAGGAATGCGTGTTCAAGGTCGCCTATGAACCAGTTTCCGGTTCCAAAAGCAAGAGAGTAACCTATTACCACCCATTCTATAGTCATGACGCCCATTGCGACAAAGGAGTACATCATGCTGCTAAGGACATTCTTACGCCTGACCATCCCGCCGTAGAAAAAAGCAAGCCCCGGAAGCATGAATAATATAAGCGCGGATGAAATCAATACCCAAACAAGATCTGCTGCTACAATAGCCAATTTTACCTCACCTCAAATAGCATCAGATCCGGTTTCACCTGTGCTGATCCTGATGACATCTTCAAGTGGGAGCACAAAGATTTTGCCGTCCCCGATATGACCGCTATTGGTCTTTGCCCCTTTCTGGATCGCAGCGATCGTCGGTTCCAAAAAATTATCATTTACTGCGATGTCAAGCCTTATTTTTTCAAGGAGATTTACTTCAAGTTCCAGTGCCCTGTAGACTTCCAGATGCCCCTTTTGCGCACCGTATCCGGAAGCTGCCGATACTGTCAACCGGTTTACTTCGACTTTCTGAAGTTCTCGTTTGACCGACTCAAGCCGTTCCGGTCTTATTATTGCTATTACATATTTCATTGCGACCACCAGTAGGTAACTTATTTCCGAATTACTTCTTAATTAATACATATCTCTTTGCGACCACCAATCGGTAACTTACTTCTGATCTAATATATTTAAACATATCTATATACCATAATCAAGGCGACCAATATCGATTAGTTTAAATAAAGGAAACTAGGAAAAAGGTAAGGGATTTGAGGCTTCCTAGTTATCATATAAAAGTAGATGGGATGGAATGATGTTAAATACTGGTTCAACAGGCTTTATGCTGCTTGCGACAAGTCTTGTGATGCTTATGACCCCCGGTCTGGCATTCTTTTACGGAGGGCTTGCCTGTAAGAGAAACATTTTAGGAATTATGATGCAGAGTTTTGTATCTCTCGGGTTGACAACTATTTTATGGTTTTTCGTAGGATATTCTCTGTGCTTCAGCGGAGGAGAAGGCGCAATCTTAGGAAACCTGGACAAAATGTTCTTGAATGGGATTGCCCCGACTGATATGTTTGGAAACGCCGGGTTCCCCGAACTTGTCTTCGTGGCTTACCAGATGATGTTTGCAATTATTACCCCGGCTCTGATTACCGGAGCATTTGCAAATCGGATTACTTTTAAGGCTTACATTATTTTCCTTATCGTCTGGCAGCTCTTTGTTTACTATCCTTTTGTCCATATGATCTGGGGAGGCGGCCTGCTTGCAAATATGGGAGTTATTGACTTTGCAGGCGGAATTGTGGTTCATGCGACAGCCGGATTTGCAGCTCTTGCTTCAGTCTTCTACGTGGGCTCAAGGAAGTATAAAGATTCGAAGCCAAACAACATCCCCTTAATGGCTATCGGAACCGCACTTCTCTGGTTTGGATGGTACGGTTTTAACGCTGGCAGTGAACTCAACGTTGACGGAATTACTGCACTTGCGTTCCTTAACAGCGACATCGCAGCTTCTTTTGCAGCTATTACCTGGATGATAATAGAATGGATCAGGGAAGAAAAACCAAAATTCGTAGGCCTAATGACAGGAGCTGTTGCAGGTCTTGCGACCATTACCCCTGCAGCAGGCCTTGTTTCCCTGCATGTGGCTGCATTAATGGGCATCATCGGAGCTATTGTCTGTTACTTTGCGGTACATCTTAAAAACAGGATGAAATGGGACGATGCCCTGGATGTATGGGGCGTTCATGGAATAGGAGGAGTAACAGGAACAATTCTCCTTGGAGTCTTTGCTTCAACTGCCATAAATCCGGCAGGATCTGACGGATTGCTTTACGGTGGCACTGCGTTCTTTATCAAAGAACTCGTGGTTGTTGCAGGTGCTTCAATCTATGCATTTATATTTACCTACATTATGCTTATGCTCATAAATGCAATAACTCCGGTCAAAGTTTCAGATGCAGAAGAGCTTGCAGGCCTGGATATGTCTATGCATGGGGAATGTGCCTACGATGCGATTCACTGAAAAAATCCCCTTAAAACCTGTTTAAAATCCGGATATCGCTATCCACGGTGAACGGGCTTACAACACAGGTTTCTCAAAAAAAAAAGTTCCTTTATCAGCAGATTTATTCGAAATAGGGCAGGGAATTAATCATAAATATTGCAATATTTTGAGTAGAGCAGATGGATACGAATATGCCACAGAGCATCTGGAAGTTGACGGAATTCCTCCGACGACTTAAGTCATAGGCATCCTTCCTTAATTTGTCGTGAAAGGAGTCGGAGTGAACTACCCATCATTGAAATGACGGGCATTCTGACTTCGTTTTTCGTAAAAGAGGTACGGAGAGCAGCAGGTAAATAAGAGGATCTTCATCAAGGGCAGCTTTAATATGGTCAACAGGAATGTTCAGAGTTTCCGAAACAAATGAGATTTCCCGCTCACCGGGATTTACCAGATTAACCCATGCTCCATTTTCAACTTGATCCAGATTTATCATTCCAGCATCTGTTGATTTGAATATATGAAGCATGTCAATTTCCCTTCCTTTTCCTGATTTATATGACCATTTTCCTGATTTATATGATCATTTTCCTGATTTATATGATCATTTTCCTGATTTAT
>JBFHIK010000033.1:0-12760 GCA_041596555.1 Methanosarcina sp. | reverse complement strand
CATGAAGACTTCTTCGGAGATCGGGGACCCTGTAGGACCGCCCTGGACGATCGGCTTCTTCTTGTCGCCTATCTCTCTCTTGGAGACGTGGACTGCATCTCTGCCGGTACCGAGGGTGAATTCTTTCTGGACGTTGTTGAGTGCGTCCCAGATTTCGTCTTCGGTGTACTTTACGATCCTGTGGGTGTCGGTACAGTAGATACCACACTCAAGCAGCATGTCAAATCCTGCCTGGAAGAGTTTTCCCATCATTTCCTTGTCTGTTGGAATAAACTCGCCCTTGAAGTCAAGCCCGTACTTCTGCTTGAGCTCCATTGTCTTCATGGGGATCTTCATAAGGTCCCAGTCGTCCTGGGTACACTTTTCCCCTACTTTTGCCCTGTCGTAAAACTCGTAGCAATCAAATGATTTTCTGAATGTCATCTTTTTTGGCCTCCTCAGGATTATTTCATTACATCAAGTGCAACTTTTGCAGCTTCGGCAGCGTTTTCTGCGGTTGCATCCGCACCGATCTCATCGATCCATTTCTTGGATACCGGGGCTCCTCCAAACATGCATTTTACGCTGTCCCTGAGGTTTTCTTCCCTGAGTCTGTCCATGAGGTCTTTCTGGCCGAGCATCGAGGTGGTCATGAGGGCTGAGCCTACAAGGATAATCTTTTTGCCCTTGTGCTTTGCAGCTGCATCTACAACGGTTTCATTGAGGACATCGGTTCCGAGGTCAAGGATCTCAAACCCGTTTGCTCCGAGCATGGTGGACACAAGGCGGTGTCCGATATCGTGGATATCTCCTTCTGCAACAAAGGTGATTGCAAGTCCTGTTTCTTCTCCCTCTTTCCTGTTCTTCTCAAGTTCGGGAGTAAGAACTTCCATTGCATTGTTCATTGCTTTTGCAGACATCATAATCTGAGGAAGGAAAATCTCGGCGGCTTCGAACCTGTCTCCGACAATCTTCATTCCAACGGAAAGGCCCTGTGTAATAATGTCAATAGCTGGAATTCCTGCGTCGAGGGCTTCCCTGGCTAACTGTGCAATGCCTGCGATGTTCTGGTTAACGATCGCATCGCGTAATTTATCAAAAATCTCTTGGTTTGCCATTTTTGTTTAAACCTCCATTGAGCTCGCTGTTCTATGCGGTATCGTTGGGGGGTACAATGTTTATTGACAATAATAGACAAGACTTTCGTAAAGGTTTTAGCCTGAATCCAAGCTTCACTAGCTAAAATAAGTGTATGCGAGGGGTTCTCACTCTTTCGCAAGTCCCTACCGCCTCTTATTTTGCCATTAGGCGCAAGGGGTGCCTTTGCATTATTTTCTTTACTGCCTATTACTGGAATCATTCACTACAATTTGCCATTTTACCCGAATGGAGTTCGGGATCCTTTGTGAATAATTTCTTTTCTCCTTACATTGTAACCTGGGAATTTATTTGGTGGAGACTGCAAACTTGTTTCTTTTCCCAGTCGAATTAGCTACTCATATCCCAAATTTTCCCAACAGTATACCTGCTGGAACTGCTGGAATTGTTCTGAATATTCAGATACAAAATCCTAAAATAACAATGGAAATTATGGTATATAAACGAGTAGTATATTTCTTTATTATATTTATATTAGAAAATTTTAATTGAGTATTTTTTAGGCTCTGCTTCATGCAATTCGGATTATTTTTTCACTTTTATTCTCTTGCTTGTCTCAAGTTAGGGCAATTAATCAAAAAATATAAATACTATTTATCGGAAGTTTTCCGACTAAATCTTGATATACGATACATCAGGCTTCAAAATATGTTTGCTATATTTTTCTTTACAATGAATAAATATAAATATTAAATACCCCGCTTGCAAAACACACCCGTTGTTCTGAATTATCAGGGATCAGCAAAATTGGCATAATCAAAAAAAATCGTTTATCAGGCTGGATTTGCAGTAAGGTTATAAAAAAGTGAAGCCGGCTTGGGGGCCGGCATTTCTATTTCTTATTATTCTTTTTAGTTATGTACTTAAGTTCAGCACTAGTTCAGTACTTGTGGTTTTTGGCACACTCAACCATTTTCTGGAGGTTGGCAGTAGGGGTCATGCTTACAATCCCGCATCCCGGGGCAAGCAGTCCTACTTTTGCATCGAGTACCTTCTTTGATGCTGCTGCGACATCGTCAGGGGTTCCGTTCCAGAGTACGGCTACCGGGTCGAGGTTTCCGATGATGAGTGCGTTTTCCACATTACCGTTTGCGGTTGCGATGTCAACCCTCTGGTCAACACTGATCCCTTCCACACCGGTCTTTTCCATGATCGAAAGACCTTTGGTGGTGTTTCCGCAGATGTGGAGGACTGTAGCTATGTCGAGTTCCTTCATTGCATCAACGATCTTTTTCTGGTAGGGAAGAGCATACTTTTCATAGAATTCCCCGCCGATGAGTTCGTAGCTTGCTGTGGGGTCGATGATTGCCAGAGTGTCCATTCCGTTTTCAGCCATAGCTTTTGCGTATGCTATATTGAAGTCCGAGCAGAAGTCAAGAAGTGCCGGAACAACTTCTTCGCCGGTGAAAAGGTTTCCGAACCAGGCGTCTCCATTGAGGTGCTGGGCAAGGGAGAAGGGGCCGATCATGGAGCCTATAACCGGGAGTTCTTTTCCGTATTTTTCGGAAAGGATCTTCACGGCTTCGAGTACCTGACCAATTCTGCCTTCATTCAGTTTGTAGTCCCTGAGTTTGTCCAGGTCTTCCAGGTTCTTGACAACGTGCTTGATCACAGACGGCTGCTGCTTCAGGTCGCCAGCCTTTATTCCGCAGCCAAAAAGTTCTGCTTCGGCTGTGATGTCAAAGGGGACTCTCACTGCTTCAAAGCCAATTACTGTGTGTCCTGCTTCTGCAAGGGTTGCCATTTTTGTTGCATCTGCATGGGCTTCGGGCCAAAAGGCTCCACAGGCTTCCATCTGTTCAATAGTTGCGGTCTGGGTGAAACAGACTGCGGGCATTCTGTCCACTGGCTGTTTCCTTAATGCACGGTATAATCTTTCTTTTGGTGTGTATTCTGTCATCTATAATCCCTCTCTAAGTTATATAGACAGCGCTAATTATCAAAAAGCCTACTATATATAAATATGTATTATTATCTCTTAATTAAATATTATATTATAAAAAGTTATCAATTAAACCGTTACTACTAAATGAAAAGTTCCTCAACACAACTAAATTTGTTTTATATGCCTGTTTATGGGGAAACTTTAATCTATTATAAAGAGATCCGTGGATTTAATTAAGGTTAACTTCTTTAAAGTATAGTCAGGTTTAAAATCCCTTCACCAATATCAGGTGAAGAGATGAATCACAGAAAACCGGAAATACGCGGAAAAGCTGTACCAGTGTCTTTTTAAGTCCTCTCGAGAAAAACTACTGCTATAACTCCCAAATTAGTCTTCTTGAGCGAAGCGAAAAGGACCGCGTACTGTTGCACTTTCAGTGCAACTTCCAGAAAATCTCCGATTTCCTGAGATCCCGAAGCGCAATTTGGGTGGGACAGGAATAACTTATATATTGAATAAGTTATCAAAATATTATATTCCCTTTCCTGTACTGGATTAGAACAAGCTACTCATCATATTCCATTCTTTTACGGGGCTATCCATGGTGCCAGGAGACCCCTGATAATGCATACTCCCGGAGGATCTATAAAATGTACGGAATAGCACTTGATCTGGGTACCAGCGGTTTTAGAGCCCAGTTTATTGATCTTGAAACGAATGAAACTTTAAAAACAGTCATAACCATGGGTCATCCTCTCCCCGGAGGAAATGTCATGGATCACCTGGATTTTGCAATCACAACAGGTGAAGACGTGGCTCATGGCGTAATTATCGAAACCATCAGGAGAATGTTCCTTAAATTCGATGCAGATCTTTCAAAAGTAGAAAGACTTGCAGTCTGTGGAAACCCTATCCAGCTTTCCCTTTTTCAGAACATAGAAATCAGGGACCTGGCATATGCCGGGGAAAACAAACAGAAAATGCTTGGAGTCCAGAATGTAAAAAGAGATGCCCGTGTATTTCCAGCCTCAGAGATTTTCGGGGATACGGACCTTCCTAACTGTGAAGTCATCGTGCCCCCCGCAATCAGGCATGAGATCGGAGCCGACGCCCTTGCCATGATGCTGGAAACTGATTTCCTTAGCCAGACCGAACCTGCACTGGTTACAGATTACGGGACAAACGCTGAAATGGCCCTGAAGGTCGGGGACAGGATTATCACGGCAAGTGCTGCCGCAGGCCCTGCGATTGAAGGGCAGGGCATAAGTTCCGGCATGCTTGCAAGCCCTGGGGCAATCTGTGACGTGAAACCCGAGGGCGAATACTGGAAAATTATAGTCCTTGATAAGGAGATGGAAAAGCAGGATGCCTACCTTATCCATCCGGTCACAGGCGAGATTAAGGAGTCCTATGGTGGGGAAACCGTGGGCATCACAGGTACCGGGGTAATCTCGGCTTTTTCCCTGGCCATGAGAAGCGGGCTGATTACGAAATCTCCGAAACTTCCCAATGGGAAGCTGATTCTTGGCCCTGGAATTGAAATCACTGAAAAGGATGTGGAAGAAGCCGGAAAAGCCATAGGAGCGATTCGTGCAGCTCACATGACTCTTATCGTGGAGTCCGGAATAAAGTATGAAGACCTTGAGTATGCATACATGTCAGGGGCTTCTGGAGCATATGTAGACGCCGAAGCTGCCCGCAGGCTCGGAGCCGCGCCGGGTTATGCCAAAAAAATTGTCCAGTTCG
Source organism: Methanosarcina sp. (assembly GCA_041596555.1). Taxonomy (GTDB): domain Archaea; phylum Halobacteriota; class Methanosarcinia; order Methanosarcinales; family Methanosarcinaceae; genus Methanosarcina. The sequence continues at coordinate 7,992 of JBFHIK010000033.1, read as the reverse complement.
GAAACACCTCCCTTGCCCTTGCTCGGGAACTCGTACTGAACAGGTCCAGACTTGATGATGTTATCGAGATTGCAAAAAGAATTACTGCCGACCACCTCATGATGGCTACCAGTGATACCTTCAATAACTTCTATCTCTGCGAACTCTCCTACTGGACAATGGGTATGCCCCTCGAAATGTACGACCAGATGCTTGAACTCTACGGGTTGCCCAAACTCCCGAAAACCCTCGAACACGCCACCATCGAAAAGCGAGTTAGTAAGGATATAGAACATGTAGGAGTCGGCGGGCTTGCCATCCTCAAAGAAATAGGCATAATCCTCGAAGTACCTGTGGATAAGTGCATCTACTGCCAGAAATGCGTAGAAGAATGCCCTGAAGACGCCCTCGAAATCGTCGAAACCGATGGCAAAAGGATCGCAAAATACGACAGCCAGAAATGCCTCGGCACAAGCTGCCGCCGTTGTGTCAGCGTGTGCCCCGAAGACGCCATCGACATCACCAAACTTCGCATCACCGGCGCAAAATAAGATTCGTGGGGTCTATTTTCCCACTCTCTTTTCCTTTACTGACTCTTTACCTGCGTAATAATTCCTGCGTAATAATTTTGTCCGCTTGAGCGTAGCGAAACGGACCCCGTGCTCCCGAAGCGGAATTCGGGTGTGTCAGCGTGTGCCCCGAAGACGCCATCGACATCACCAAACTTCGCATCACCGGCGCAAAATAAGTCGTGGGATTTATTTTCCCACTTTTTTCTTTACTTGTTATTTTTTCCTTTAACGTTTTTACGAAAGTCGAAGGCAGAATGCCCGTTACTTTAGTGGCGGGATGAATGCCTTCAACGTCCCATCTTTTCGCTATCTCTAACCTCTAAATACTATTCTGTCCTATACTATGTACTGAATTCCTGAGCGAAAACCAGGCCAGGGAAACCAGAACTCTAATTTGATATTTCTTCACCTCTGGAACAGAGGGTAGAGCCTGTGGACTTATGGACGGTAGTTTGAGGTATGAAGCAGGAATCCCGTTACTTCAGTGATGGGTAGTTCACAAAACAGAATACAACATGGATGCTGTCCCTATCCCGAGAGGTTCCATTACAAGTTCAACTCCGTACTTCTTTTGAAGCTCCCTGGAAATTGCGCAGGGAATCCCAGGGGTAGAAATTACGCAGTTTTCGGAAAGTACCGCTTCGGGAATTGTGTCCGCACAGGGGGTAGCCTCGAAAATAATGGAGAATTTTCTGGGGGAGGTGGGGTCAAAAGGAGTAATCCCAAGGCTGGCAACTGTTTTTTCCAGGAGTGTTCTGTCAGCATCATATCCATAAACCCTGAACCCTTTATTTACTAAGTGCGCTACTCCCGGAAAGCCCACCTTTCCCAGGCCAACGGCAAGCACTTCCTTTGAATCGGCTTTCAGGTATCTGGAGGCTATCTCCGCATATATAATTCCGGTGCAGGGCTGATTGTTTGCGATTTTTCCGTTTGTGAGGTTATGGGCGAGGAAGGTGTGGTCATCTGCCATAAGGATAATTTCTGCGCCTTTTTTAACTGCCTCGTAGTACCCGCTCACGTCGGGCATGTCCGTAACGAAACTGTCAAACCCGAAATACTCGGTAATTGCGTGCAGAGAAGCCGAGAAATTTCCTATGATCCCGTTTCCCGAGGTCACAGGTACAATGCCTACCTTTTCACCGCATGAGGTTGTTCCGTAGAAGTCTTTGCAGACTCCTTTTATGTCAAGCCCTGTAACTCTCCGGACAGCAGAATCAGCTTCCTGAAGCTGTCTGTTAATATTCTCCAGGTCTTCTGGGGTTAAAAGTGCCATTTTTATATCTCCATTTTTTGTTTCCAAACAAATTCTTACTTTGAGCGAATTCTTGACGTTTTACACAGCCGCTCCGAAGCGGTCTCTCAGTATCGAAAGCCCAGTTCTCTTTTTTGTTTCGGCTTCGTCCCTATCTTTGCCCCAGAAGACCAGGGTGAATACAGGGTTCTCTCCTTTGCACAGGAAAATCTCAATGCCAGGCTCTTCATAATATTTACCGTAATCACTGCCCATGGAAAGTACCTGTTCTCCCACAGGGATAAAGGCTCCATTTTCTGAAAGCATGAGGTGTTCGTAAATGCAGTACCTGTCTTCAGGAAGGGTTTTGATCTCTTCAATGCCCTCTGCGAAGGCGCGGAACAGGAGTTCGATGAGGTTAACTCCTGAAGAATAATATACAGCAGTTGGAGTCTGGCTCGGAAAGCGGGCATCGATTTCAATTACTTTCAATCCCCGGGGGCCGGAGATTGCTTCCACATCCATAATCCCTTTTAAGGGCAGGTTTGCTGCAAGGGAATAGGATATCTCTCTGAAGGAAGGGTCAGGAGGAAGGGGGGTTACCATATGACAGTCATAGGTCCCGTCAATATGGATCAGGGTTTCCTTTACCACAGCAAAATGGTTTCCGTCTCCTATAACTTCAAGGGAAACCACTTCCCCTTCCACATACTCTTCTATCAGCATGCCCGGTTCAAGCTCTCCAAGCGCCTCTTCATCATAAATTATCCTGGCTCCCACACTGCTGCTTTCACAGGGGGGCTTTACAAAATAAGGCGGTTCAGATGGTTTGTCCTGTGGGGTCGGGATTCCTATAGACGCAAAGTATTCTTTTGATTTTTTCTTATCCCTGCTGATCCAGTAAGCCTCAAAATCAAAGAGTACCGGGCAGGAGAATTTCTCTTTTATGGAACTCAGGAACTCTATACATTCAAGGTTTTCATTTACCGGCAATATAGCGTCAACATTTTTTGAGATCTCAAAGAGTTTTTCCGGTTCATTTATTACGTTAAAACAGTGGAACTCATCAGCGTAATTCCTTATAAGGGCCTGTGGATTTTTATCTATCACAACTACTTTCATTCCGGCTTTCTTAGAGAGGTACGCAGCTTCGAAGCCCTGGAGCTTTCCCCCTACAAGACAGATCGTTTTCATTCTATAACCCCAGGACAGCCGCAAACTCTGCCTGCGGTGCAGGTTCCATTCCCATACTTTCAAGCCGTTTGATTACGCTTTTTATATCCCTATCCCGCTCTTCAAGGTTGCGGTCATAGTTGGCAACACCTTCTAATCTTGAATCTGAAGGAAGGATGGATGTAACAATGTTTGCACCAGCATTCAAACGGTGCACCATGCCGTCGATGCCTTCCAGGTCAAGGGAAGCCGGGATAAGGCATTTCGGGTACAGGAGCCTGAGGATTGCAATTATTTTTATTTCCGATAGTTTTGAGTTCTCTTTGAAAGCTTCAAGCGGAGTCCCTTCCTGGGGCAGGAATGTCATAACTCTGACCATATCAGGGTCATTTGCTTTCATTCCCCGCAAGGACTTAATTGTCGACTCAATGTCGTTTCCAACTCCCGTAAGAATCCCGTCTTCTACACAGTATCCCTGTTCCTTTGCAAAGCGGCGGGCGTTAAATCTTTCTTCGAAGGACTGCCCGACCCGGAGTTTTTTGAAAAGTTCAGGGTCATAGGTTTCCTGGTAAAGGGCGAAGAAATTTGCTCCTTCTTCCCGGGCTTTGAGAAGAGTGGTGTTATCCATCACTCCAGGAGAGATCATAATGGGAAGCCCAAGTTCATCCTTTACTATCTGGACAAGCTCAACGAAGCGGTCAGGCTCATCATAGTAATACGGGTCTTCTCCCATTGTCAGGTCAATCATGTGGAAACCTGCTCCTTTTAAGGTTTTGCAGGTCTCTCTAATTTCCTCATGGGTCAGACGGTAGCGGTTGATTTCGTTTTTACAGTTATAGTAACAAAAAGCGCACTGGTTCTTACAGTAAGTGGAGAAATAGATAAAGCAGTTAAGAAACACCCTGTTGCCGAAATAATAGTTTCTGACCTTTCGGGCCACATAGTACAGCTTTTCCAGATCTTCTTCGGATTCAAGGGAGAGCAGAGCCCTCAGGTCGTCGTCAGATAAGTTAAAGCCGTCAATGATTTTCTCCCCGAAACTGTCAAGTTCCTCTGTTGCCATTTTTTGGATCAAAATTTCACCCTCTCATAGGTTTGCGGATATTCTTTCAGATCTTTTTCATTTCAGGTCCTTTCAGACCAGTTTGCCATTTTAAGATCTGTTTTCCGTTTTGAGTTTCATTTGCTTCTCTTATATCTTCCCCGACATTTTCCGGGTCTTTATCTGCGATTTTTATGGAATCGCAGGTCAAATGTTTGTGGAAATCCCGTTGTAGTATGATTCGGACCTTGAAGCCCTTTTAATGTTCTTGAAATCGTGCATAACCTTCAGCAGGCGTTCGAGCCCGAAACCTGCCCCTATCCAGGGCTTGTTAATTCCCCAGTCCCGGTCCATGGGCACGGGCCCGACAACTGCTGAGGAAAGTTCCATGTCCCCGTGCATGACATCAAGGGTATCTCCATAGACCATACAGGAGTCCCCTACAATTTCGAAGTCGATCCCCAGGTAGTCCAGGAAATCTTTAATAATGGCTTCAAGGTTTTCGCGGGTACATCCTGATCCCATCTGGCAGAAGTTTAGCATTGTAAACTCTTCCAGGTGTTCTTTGCCGTCAGATTCTTTCCTGTAACAGGGCCCAATCTCGAAGATTTTTATCGGGTCAGGCAGGGCTCTATTAAGCTTGCGCAGGTAGTTGTAGAGATTCGGAGCAAGCATGGGTCTTAAGCAGAAGTTCTTATCCACCCTGAAGATTTGCTTTGAAAGCTCCTTATCGTTGTCAATGCCCATCCTTTCAATATACTCTAAAGGTATCATAATAGGGGACTTGATTTCCAGAAAACCCCTGTCTACGAAGAATTTTGTAATCTCGCGTTCGAGTTTTCCCAGGTAATGTTCCCTTTCTTCGGCATAGATCTGCTGCAGGTCTTTTCTTCTTCGGGACAGCAGTTCGGATTCAAGCTTTCTGAAAGGCGTTCCGGAATCCAGGGAAATCTCATCCTTCGGGCTTAACAGACCTTCGAGCCTGTCAATCTGACTCTTTGTAAGTGCAGGAGCACTCGCCTGAACAGGGGTGGTCTGGGAAACAGCCGGGGGCATAGTTGATTTTGTTATTCCCTGTGCTGATGTAGATGCAGGCATTGCCGAAGTGGAGATTGTTGCTGGTGCAGAAGCTGGTACTGGTGCAGAAGCTGGTGCTGGTGCTGGTGTAGAAGCTGGTGCTGGTACTGGTGCAGAAGCTGGTGCTGGCGCTGGTGTAGAAGCTGGTGCTGGTGTAGAAGCTGGTGCTGGCGCTGGTGTAGCGGGTGCAGGTTGAGACTCAGAAGGCAGAACCTGTTCCGGTGCCATACTTTCAAGCGGTTTTGGGGCTCTTGCAACTGATTTTGGCATCACTTTCCTTATTTTTGGAGCAGAAACTACCGTGACTTTCACGTTGCTTTTGTCTTCGTTTGTTCTTGTGAGAAACTTGTTCAGGTCCTCATCCGAAACCCTGCAGTGTTTGCAGATCTTCCTGTACTTATGGTGCCTCAGGGCCCGTGCTGTCCTGCAGCTCCGGGAATTGTTTACAACAAGCCGTTCTCCACATTCCATTTCGATGTAGATTTTCCTTTTTGAGACCTCATGATGCCTTATTTTGTGAAGCTTTCCGGTTCTGGACATCCAGAGTCCTGTAGCAGATATCAGAGTGTTTAGTGGTTTTTTATCCATAGTGTTACCCTCGGTGAACTAAAACCCGGATAATTTCCAAGAACAGTATTCAGAACCCCGGCTTACAGAACATAAGCGTGGAGCCAGCAATTGCTGACAGCTACCCCGGAAAAGAGATCGATAATCCCAGGCAATAGAATAGTTTATAGACTCTGGAAAGCGTTCCCTGATTCTATAAAAAAATTCAGTGGAATGTTATGCAAGTGCCATTCCGGGATTCAGAAACGTGGCGGAAACCCCGGGAATCTAACCCGGCTGAACGGATTTAGAGTCCATTCGATCTACATGATCAGGTTTCCTCCTAGACAAAATAGATTAAAATTTTATTTGTTGTTTTTTTTCTATAGCAATCTTAATTAATAAATAAAATAATATTATTTGATATATATGTTTATTGGTGAATCTCTGACTAGATTCGAATTCTTATTTATATTTTTTGGAAAATCGCATCTTGTAGGCAGGTCCTTATAAAAAACTGAGAAGAAAAGAAGTTCTATATAAAAATCCGGATGAAAGAGACGGAGAAAAATCTTCGAATAAAAAGGAAAATTGACAGAGGAATAAATCAAGTTTTCCTGTTCAGGACCGTTCGTATATCCCGAGTGTGCTCAGAGCCAGAGCAGTTGCATTTATGTCGTCTACTTTGTTTCCCCAGGCTCCGCTTTCACGGGCTTTTCCAAGGAGCCAGTCTATAGAATCTCCCACTTCTTTTTTGAATCCTGCAAGGAGAAGAGCCTGGATTGCCAGGTTGCTTGTGGAAATATGTTCCCATCCTCCGTCCTGTCCTTTTTTTGAAAGGACCCACTCAGCCCTTTCCCGGATAAAAACCTCAAAATCCCTGTTTCCTGTCAGTTTTTCCTGTTTTTTGAGGGCTGTGATTATAAGGGAAGTAGTACCAACCTGTTCCCAGGCAGGACCGTAGTTTTCATATAACCAGTTACATCCTTCCCTGTCAGAAACTTCCATATCAGCAAGAGCCCCAAGACTATAGGCAGTATCATAAACGTCTTCGTTCCATGAGCCTTCTTTTTTCATGGAGAACAGCCACCTCTCCGGTGCCTTGAATATAATTCCTTCAGTCGAAAGGGCTGAACAGGCTCTTGCCGTATCTCTAATTGAGGAGTTCCAGCAGTCACCTTCTTTTTTACGGATTAGACGGGTAATATAGGGGTTCGGGAGTCCCCATAAAGCATGAGCCGACACTGTACTTGCAAGTTCCTTTACGGACTGGATTTGCTGGGCAGAGAGCCACTTGAAGCCTTTTTTCACGGTATCTAATTCCAGGTTGCTTAACATTTAACGGTGCTTTTCAGGCTTCATGTATTAATACCTGACCGGACGAGGTTTTATCCTGTCTTTGATTTCTCCTGTTCTTGACCTGTTTTTTTGGAAGAGCATGGTAAAGGCAAATTATATGTATTACATTTTGCATAATAATGCATAATGGTGCGCCCAGGGAAACAAAAAATGGTTAATTTTGAACATCAGTTAAGGCATTTCAAACCCTGGAAATTTAGAAGAGGGTTCCTTTGCGGAAATAGTCCTGACAGTTGATGAACTTGAAGCCATGAGGTTCAGTTTCCTGGTAAATTTATCCCGGATTGATGTCGCGTCCTGTATGGATGTCCACCAATCTACTTTTCAGAGGATGCTTAAAAGAGCACTTGAGAAAGTGACTGAAGCATTTGTTTATGGAAAATCAGTCCAAATTGAAGGAGGAGATTACAGGATGGCAGGAGGAGATGGCAGCGGCCCGGTTGGCAAAGGCCCTGGAGTGGGCAGAAGCCGGGGATGTAGAGGGCAATGCAGGAGTAGAGGAGGAACTGGAGGCCCGGAAGGGACATGCATATGCCCTGAGTGCGGATACGAGGTGCCCCACAAGCCAGGAGTGCCCTGCATTGAGGTGAAATGTGAAAAGTGCGGGACTCCAATGGTCAGGAAGTGACTGCTAACCCGGATAATTTCCAGGAACAGTATCCAGAACCCCGGATTACAGAACATAAGCGTAGAGCCAGCAATTGCTGATCGCTATTGGAAAATAGCTGGCTAATCCCAGACAATGTGGGTTCGAAAGCCCTCATGAAGCGTGAGCCGATACTATACTTGCAAGATACTATACTTGCAAGTTTCTTTCTCGATTCAATTTGTTGGGTAGAGAGCCATTCGAAGCCATTTTTTATGGTATAGAGTTCCAGGTTGCTTGACATTTTGCCGTGCTTTTCAGACTTTATCTATAAAAACTTGACTTGCACGTCTTTTCTTTTTTTATTCGGGTGTTATTTTAGAGTAAGAGCCTGTCTGGATGCAAAACTATATATGTTTTGCAT
>JBFHIK010000032.1:0-12856 GCA_041596555.1 Methanosarcina sp. | reverse complement strand
TCAATTATCTATGCAAACGCAATGGTCGAAGCAGGTGCAGACATTATTGCCATTGCAGACCCTGTCGCCTCCCCTGACCTCATGAGCCCTGATTCCTTCAAGCAGTATCTCCAGCCAAGGCTGCAGAAGTTCTCTGCCGGCGTGAACTCGGTTACAGTCCTGCATATCTGTGGAAACGTGAACGCAATCCTCGACTATATGGCAGACTGCGGTTTTGAAGGCCTCAGCGTTGAAGAAAAGATTGGCAGCGTAAAGAAGGCAAAGGAAATCATCGGAACCAGAGCAAGGTTAGTAGGAAACATCTCCAGTCCGTTCACCCTGCTGCCCGGACCTGTTGACAAGATCAAAACCGAATCCAAGCAGGCTCTTGCAGACGGTATCGATGTGCTCGCACCGGGCTGTGGAATTGCACCCATGACCCCCCTCGAGAACATAAAAGCCATGGTTGCAGCAAGAGACGAATACTAAGCCTGAAAAGGCACAAAATTTTTTATTTTTTTACAGGCAAATCCCGGAGCTCTAAAAAAATTAGAACTTCGGGATATTCTGCCCCGATTCATATTTTTTTTACTTTGCCAGGAAGGGACCTCAAAAATGAGGAGGTCCAGAGCCATGCACCTAAAAGGCTGTAATTCAGCAGGCTCGATCAAAGCAAGTGATTCAGCAAAATTCACAGGAAAAGCTGATCCACCATCAGACTTATTAAAATTTATTAAAAGCAACAAATGCTGAGATATGTAGTTAAGTAAGTCTTAAACTTTTTTGGAGGAGGTTAAGATATGAAAACAGGAGTTGCAATTGACCTGGGAACCAGCGGATTCAGGGCCCAGAAAATTGACCTGGACAGTGGCGAGATTAAAAAAACCGTGATAACTCTCCGGAATCCCCTACCGGGAGCAAACGTAATGGACCACCTTGACTTTGCAATCCATTACGGGCTTGACAAAGCTCACGGGCTCTCGGCAACAGCAGTCAAAAATATCCTTACGGAACTTGGAGTAAAACCCGAAGAGATGGAGAAGTTCTCAATCTGCGGAAACCCTATCCAGCTTTCTATCTTTCAGGGAATTCCCATTGAAGACCTGGCATACGCAGGCGAGCGTAAGAAACAGAAGTATCATATTGAAGAACAAAACAGAGACGCTAGGGTCATACCTCTGCCCGAAATCGAGGGATTTGAAGAGTTTAAGAACTGTAAACTGTTTGTGCCCCCTGCCATAAAACACGAGGTAGGAGCCGATGCACTTGCCCTTATAGTAAAAGCTGGAATGATCGAAAGTGATGAGATAGCGATCGCTACGGACTACGGGACAAACGCCGAAATGGCTTTGAAATCAAAAGGGATTATTTACACCGGATCAGCTGCTGCCGGGCCAGCTCTCGAAGGTCAGGAAATCGAATACGGATCCATTGCATCCCCACATACCATCTGTGATGTCGAATTTGAAGGAGAAAACCTGCGCTGTTACGTGCTCGACAGGGACATGAACACATCCAGAGGGGATCTCGTAAACCCAAAGACAGGGGAAGTCGTGGAAAAAGGAGAGTTCACTGCAAAAGGCATTACAGGGACAGGAGTTATTGCCCTTATCGAAACCGGGATCAGGAACAAACTGATAGTTCTGCCAAAAATTAAGACTCCTGAGGGCATCATCCACCTTCAGGATGGGATCAAGTTTACGGAAAAAGACCTTGTAGCAGCCGGAAGAGCTATCGGAGCACTTCGGGCAGGGCACATTACCCTCTGTGTAGCTGCAGGCATTGAGATGGAAGACCTCAAGACCGCCCACATGTCAGGAGCTGCCGGGACTTACATGGATGCTGAAAAAGCTCACCAGGTAGGGATGATCCCTTTCAACGCAAATTATGTTTCCCAGATAGGGAATACCTCCCTGGCCGTTGCCCGGGAAATCCTGATTTCTGAAGACAGGCTCTGGGAACTGCAGGCAATTGCGAAGGAAATAGTGGGCACACATGTGATGTTCGCGACCTCCGACGCCTTTAAGGAAGCCTATATGCTTGAACTTGCCTACTGGAACGAGGGCATGGCATTCAAGATGCTTCAGAAGTTCCTGAAAAAGAAAAACCTCCCCAGGATCGGGGAGCCTTCAACTAATCTTAAAATCGACCGCCAGGTTGAAAGGGATATTCCCGAACTCGGAGAAGAAGGGCTCAAAGTGCTTGAGAAAGTCGGGACCTACCTTACCATGGTCATCGAAGACTGCACAGAATGCAAGACGTGTGCAAAGGTATGCCCCACAGGAGCTCTCAGGGTGGAAGACGGCGGGACTATAAAAATAAGGACCGACCTCTGTGACGGAGCAAACTGCCAGCGCTGTCTGCATGCCTGCCCGGATGACAGATTCAAATGGGAAAACCTGACTGTTGCAGGCAACTGAGAAGGAAGAAAGAAGGTAAGAAAAACTTATTAAAACGGAAAGAAAGTGGAGTGCCTGTGAACTAAAGTTCACGGGCTTTCTGCTTCATTTTCCGTGATCATAAGACGTTGAGTGAGTAAAGTTTAAACATGTGCCTTCAAGACTGGAGTTCTTTTTTTGTTTGTACCCATGAAGTTTGTTCGGTTGTTTTTAATTTGTGACTGTGTATAGTTGCCCTTAATTTTTGCACATAGTTCTCTGAAAACCAGAATAAACCCAGAGGAAATAGATGCCAAAAAAGGATTTGAGAAACACAAAACAGATTTTAATAACCCCCTATTGAGAGATAAAGCAATATACATTGAGAATAGAAATGTTGACGCTTTATATCTCCGGACCAGAGGTCTGGGGAGTTTACACTTCATTACATAATGGCAAAAAATGAAGGGACTATAAGCAGAAAACAATAGAAAGTGGTAGAAAACGGAGGAAAAAAAGTGGACGTCATTGTTGTTGGAGGTTTCCTGGGAAGCGGGAAAACGACCACCATAATCAATATGGGCAGATACCTGGCAGAAAAAGGAAAAAAAGTTGCCATCATCGTGAATGAGATAGGAGAAATTGGGATTGACGGGGACGTGATCAAAAGGTTCGGATTTGATACCAAAGAGATCACAGGAGGCTGCATCTGCTGCTCTCTGAAAGTTGGGCTGAGGACATCAATCACCCTCCTTGCAAAAGAATACAAACCCGATATCCTGCTGATCGAGCCCACAGGGATTGCTTTTCCACACATTATCAGAAACGAAGTCGAGCTTATGAACCTTGGAGAGGAGGTAAAAATCGCTCCCCTTGTGACCCTGATTGACGGCAGCCGCTTCAAGTATCTAATGAAAGAGGTAAAAGAATTTGCCATGAGGCAGATTATAGATGCCGAGATTCTGGGAATAAACAAAGTAGATCTGATCGAACCTATAAGGATTCCCATTCTGGAAGCTTCAGTGCAGCAGCTGAATCCTAAAGCCAGAGTGGTTCTGCTTTCGGGGAAAGATACCGGGGAAATATTTGAAAATTTCATGCAGATAGTTCTCCCTGATATCAAAGAAATTCTGGAAAAAGCCCAGGTAACCACCACAGAAGAAAAGTCCAGACCTCCCGAAGCTCAGGAAACCGAAGATTCCATCGAAGCCTCCGGAGTTGGCAGCTATGCTGCAGAGTTTGCAATTAAGGATGGAGAAAGCCTGAGCACGGAAACCACCAGGGAGCTTACTACTGAATTAATGAACACAATAAAAGAAAAGGTTCTCGAGCTAAACCCTGAATTTGTAGGGCATATAAAACTCTTCCTGGACAACGGGCTAGAAACCGTAAAGCAGAGCATTACTATATATTATGAAGAGCCCCAGGAAGAGATCATTAAATCAAAAGAAGGAGCTGTCCCGACATTAAAGATCCTCTCCGCAGTCTCAAATGTTGAGAAGGAAACTCTAAAAGGTGCTGTGGACAGCTCGGTACAGGAAACCTTTGACAAAAGACGAATAGACGTGCACAAAGCCAAACACGAACATGATCATGAACACGACCAGAAGCATGGACATCACGAACATGGACATGGACAAAAAATCGTGAGTATTGAAGGCAGGAAAAAACAAAAATGAAATTCTTCAGATTACAGGCACAAAGAAATGAAAGTAATTTTCAAATCACAGTACTTTCATGCCAAATAAAAAGAAAGGGCGAGTAAGAGAACAACATTCTTATCCCCCCTTTTTCAAAAATAGTTCTTCCAAAAGTTTCTGCCTGGCTGCCGTAAATAATTGCCAGAAATGGCTCTGGCCGACAGCTGACACAAACATTTAAATTATTTTCACTGAATGGTCCACATAATATTGGGCAAGTTCATTGCCCCATTCCAGAGCACTAGGGGTAAAACTCATGATCTTCCTGTGGTCGAATTCTCCATCTTTTCCAAAAAGCTTCAGCATCAGAAAAGAGTCCGTAACCATAAAAGAAGATAGCCTTACTTTTCCAGAATAAATGTAAAGAGAAACCTTATTGTTCAAGCAGGTATTATATTCATCCTCAAAATCATTTTTCAGCCTATTATAGATCTTTTCTTCGAGAATAAGGTGTACTTCAGCCCCTCTCTCTGCACATTTTGCCTGTATTGAAGGGCAGTCAGGACAGAAATAAGAGTAGAATGACTTGAGGGTCTTTGAGCTGTAAAGTCTATCTTCCAGGTGTTTTGGGAATTCAAAGAGGTGGTCCAGATCAGGCTCCTCCAGAGTACATTTTCCCAGCATGTCCATCTTTTGAATCAGGTGCTTTGGAATCGGAGACCTGTCGTGTTTTGACCAGTAATCCTTGTTTCCGTCAAAAACATCAAGAAGCGTATTAAGGGGGAGCATCTTCTCAACTATAACTTCTCCGATATCCGAGAGTTCATAGGCACTTCCCTTCTGCACGATGAGATCCATATCTTTCAATTTTTTTATCTGCGGCATTACCGCACATGCCTTTACATTAAGGGTGTCCTTGATCTCATCAATATGCATTGGCCCGCTAGCTAACTGGACAAGGAGATTTTTTCTTTTTTCAGAGAAGAAAATCAAGTCTATAAGAGTACTCATGTTTATCAGCTTCCAAGCATGAACCTGTTATGTTAAATTCAACCTACCCTTTCCCGGAGCTTTGCCCATAAACCCACCTCAATACTCCGGAAAGGATAGCTTCAACATTTAGCCAAGAGCATTACTGGAGAAATCCAGTACTTTACCAGGATGAATTATTATTAACACATATAATAAAACGTTTTGAAATTTAATCTCTTGTTGTATACCCCTCTAAGTTAAAGAAGTGAGCATCAACATATCTTCAATATGAAATTAGAATCTAAAAGTGGGGGGGTCTCTTAGATTAAAAGGATATCAATTATATTACAAATATAATATATGGATATAGCTTTATATGTAAATATAGATTATGATCAGCATAACATAAACTACAGATATGGATTATATTTATATTTTAATATTGAACAGAATAACATTACAGATATTATATTTAAAGTATCATAATAAGCAAAGAATCAAAAAATATAAAGCTAACATTAGATATACTCTATTGTTTTCACAATACTGAAAAACGAAATGTCTGTTTATTCACCGAATAATATAAATGTGATAGGCTCAAAAGGACAGTTCAGAAGGTCAGTCGGCATCTGTGGTTTATCAGCCTGTATCTTCGAGGTCATTACCTTCAAATTTTTAATGCCTTTGTTTTTTACACCCCATCACAATTTCAAGTAGCCTCTGTTTTTCAATAAGAAGGAATTTTCCAGACCCCGAGAAAAAAGATCACGTTTGCAAAAAGGCTGTTAGTGCAAACTATAAAGAAACAACAAATTTTCCAGGACCTTAAAATAAGAAGCAAAATAAAAATCAGGCCCATCCAAAATATAAGGAAAACTATATTTCGCAGGGATATAAAAAACTGCTTATGGATCAAAAAACATTGTCGGTTAAGCTATATACATTTAAGTCAATTTGTCATTAGTGACCAAAACCTGAAAAGAAAGAATAACCTGACTAAATTCAGGCGAAATTCCGGTCTGTACCGCAGCCGGAAGATTCTGATTTTCAGGTGAATGGTCATCTTGTGAATTAAGGAGTATAATTAGTGGATTTAGGGAATTGACGGGCTGTGGAACCCGTTAACGATCTAAGTAAAAAAAGATGGAGATCCGGAAGAGCAGGAAGAAAACTGTCCATCTGGTACTTCACTAAAAAAGGAGATTTTCAATGGCAAAAGAAGATATTCTGAACGCTTTAGCTGATGCTGTAGTTGAAGGCGACGACGAACTTGCAGAAGAATTTGCACAGAAAGTCCTTGATGAAGACCTCGACGCATACGAAGCAATCGTTGATGGCCTTGCAAAAGGAATGAAGATTATCAGTGATATGTACGAAAAGGGAGAAGCCTTTGTCCCCAGCCTTCTGCTTGCAGCAGATGCAATGTATGCCGGAATGGACATCCTTACCCCTTACATTAAACTAGACGGAACCTCAGTCCCCAGGAATGTCATCATCGGTACCGTTGAAGGAGATGTACACGATATTGGGAAGAACCTTGTCAAGACCATGATGACTGCAGCCGGTTATAACATGATCGACCTTGGCTGTGACGTGCCTCTTGATAAATTCGTAGAAACCGCAAAGGAGAAGAAGGCAACTGCAATCTCAATGAGCACTCTGATGACCACAACAATGGGTGGTATGGAAACCGTTATTGAACAGCTTCAGGAAGAAGGCATCAGAGACTCCATGATTGTCATGGTCGGCGGTGCACCGGTTTCCAAAACCTTTGCAGACAATATTGGCGCAAACGGCACAGCCCTTGATGCAAGCGCAGCAGTCGAGACTCTTACTTCCCTTGTAAGCGAGCTTCCTGCCGATTTATGGAGCGATTCCTCTATTGCAGCAAGCAAGATGAAGTACAAAGAATCCCTCGCACAGAAGAGCGGCAGGGAAAAGGTCGATATCGGGCTCATAACCGCTGAGAAAGTCAAAGCCGAATTCGACTCCGTGGTCCCGAAGTTCAAGGAAATCATGACCAAAGCAGAGAGATTTGGCTCTGCCTTCCAGGACAAGAAAGTCGACAGGCTCCCGGTCGCACCTCTCGCCTGCGGTGTTTCCAGGAAATTCGTGCCTTGCTCCTACAAGGACTACTCAACAAGTGCCGAAAAGTATGCAGACTGTGTCGAAGCGGGAATCAAGTACTTCAATATGGATACCTTCGTCGGCCTGACCGACCTTTGTGTTGATGCAGCAGACTTCGGTGCAACTGTAAGATATCCTGAAGAAGACACCCCAGCAGCAACCGGCCACCTTGAAGACTACGAGAAGCTTGAAGTCCCCGAACTTAAGGAAGGTACACGTGCCTACAACCTTATCCAGGGCAACAAGCTTGCAACAGAGAAGGCACACGCCCTCGGCGCACCCATGACGGCCCTGATCGAAGGCCCAATGGTCGCCCTGACCCAGATTATGGGAGCAACCCGCGTCCTTTCCGACCTCAGGACCAACCCCGACGTTGTCCTCAAAGCCCTTGACAAGACCACTACCTATGTAGAAGAAATCATGAAGGGCATGTTCGAAGAGGCTCAGCCCGACAACCTCTGTATGGTTACTCTCTGGACAAACAACGTCATCCTCAGCGCTGACGAATACATGAAGTCCGAAGGTCAGGTCATGCAGAACAGGATCGCTCCTCTGTACAAGCAGTACAACAAACCAGTCGTTATCCACAACTGTGCCGACGCCCCACACTGGGACCTCATAAGCAAGTGGAACACGGAGTACTACAGCTACACCTTCTACCCTGATGAAGTCAACAAGGGGTCCAGGGACCACAAGTACCTGATCAGCACCCACGGAAAAGAAACCATGTTCGGTGGAGAGGTCAGCCCAATATTGTTCCTTGACAACAGCCCTGAAGGTATCAGCAAGATGAAGGCAGATACCATGGCTCTCCAGGAAAGCGTCCTGAACACACTCAAAGAGAACGGTATGCAGTCCAAGTACATGATTTCAACTGGCTGCGAAGTGCCACCAGGAGCACCCTGTGACACCATCACTGCCCAGACATATACCGTGGCAGAGAAGGGACCTGAACTCTACAAGAAGATCATCGGCTAAGCCCGTTGAATTTCCTGAGAAAAAATTAAGCCTGTATTGCCAGGTAAGGGATGGGATTCAGACCCATCCTCTCTTTATTAATCATAATAAAACCCGGGTTCTCACTATTTTCTGCACCCTTTGCCTCAAAAAGTTCAAGTGAACTAAAAACGATAGAAAAGGCATTGGAAGGAAGAAAAACGAGAAAAACGAGAAAAAAACGGGAAGAAAAACGGGAAGAAAAACGGGAAGAAAAACGAAAATATTTCCTGAACCCTTTACCTCAAAAAGTGCAAGCGAACTAAAAACGATGGAAAAAGCATTTTAAAGGAAGGAAAAAGAAAATAAAAAACGAATAAAAACACATTTGGGCCGAAAAACGAAATATTTCCCGCAGAAAATAGTAGTGGACCTTTTCAAATACCCCTGTTAAAAGAGGTGAAACTGGATGAAACCTCAGAAAATACCCACCCCTGAGAATAAGATGTTTTATTCGAGCCCTTTACACCCTGCAATTTACAAGCTGGAGCTGAACCATTCATCTCAGAAGTTCCTCTTCCGTTATTCAGTTATTAAAACAAACCCTCAAAAATATGAATCCGACTTATCCCCCGGATCATTAGAATATACAGATACATATACGGGTTTTGGATCTTGCGATATGCCCACAGAAAGAGAATATATAGATACATACACGGATTCCGGATGTTCCGATATGCCCACAGAAGTAGACTTTACAATGGAAAGTCCCGATACCTACCTCGAATGCACAGGAAGGCTCTCCGAATCATCAGACATTCAACAATAAGTTAAATAAAAAAATAATCCGGTTAAAGTTTCAATCTTAAATAAAAAAACGGCAAAACCTCTAAAAAGCCAATAAAAAAACGGAAAGCACCCAAAAAGCCAATCAAAAAACGACAGAACCTCCAAAAAAGCCAATCAAAAAACGACAAAGCCTCCAAAAAACCAGCAAAAAACGGCAAACACTCCAAACCCCCTTAATTTTTAGATTTATTAAAAATCCGGATAAAAAAGCCTGAAGATCAGAGATTCGGATTAAATTTTGGATAAAGGAAGAATATCCGCCATAACTAAGACTTTCGGCAGGCCAAAAACAGCAGGAACAGCAGCAAATGAGGAAAAAACATGGCAAGCGAACTAAAAACACCAGCAAGCCCTAACATAGAAAGCCAGGACGGAATGGCAAAACTGGCACGGACGATAAGGGACAAGATCCTCATCGACGAGCCGGTAAAAGAAGAAGAGCTTATCGACCAGCTTGAAAGGGCAGCCATAGAGATTGACGAGCTGCTGGGCT
This sequence comes from Methanosarcina sp., assembly GCA_041596555.1. GTDB lineage: Archaea > Halobacteriota > Methanosarcinia > Methanosarcinales > Methanosarcinaceae > Methanosarcina. The sequence continues at coordinate 3,482 of JBFHIK010000032.1, read as the reverse complement.
CATCCCTTGGGCCGAAGGGGATGAACAAGATAATAGTAAACCCCGTGGGGGATATTTTCGTTACAAACGACGGGAAAGTCATCTTAAAGGAAATGGATGTGCTTCACCCGATTGTAACTTCATTAAAGAAGCTCGCAGAATCCATGGACAAAGCCTGCGGAGACGGCACAAAAACAGCTGTGATTTTTGCAAGCAACCTGATTAAAAACGCTATCAGACTTATCAGGGCAGGAGTACACCCGACAATCATTATAGAAGGATACGAACTTGCCATGCAAAAAGCGTATGAGATGCTGCAGTACAGCATAAAGCAGGCATCAGAAGAGGACATACGTACAACAATAATGTGCTCGGCAACAGGAAAAGGGATTGAAAGGCAGCAGGCAGAAGCTGTTACGGACCTTGTCCTTCAAGTAATAAAGCACCTGAGTGAAAAGCAGGCAGGAAGACTCGACCTGAACAGGAACGTCAAAATCCTCAAAAAGAAAGGTGGGTCGGAAATCGTTGCAATAGAAGGCCTGATCATGGATGAAAATCCGGCAAGGGAAGATATGCCGAAGAGTTTTCAGGACCCTGCAGTCCTTATCATAAATTATGACCTCAAGATAAAAAGCGGATACCTGAATCCCCAGCATAACCTCAAAATGGATTCTGTACAGACTTCATTACTTTTTGAGGAAAGAAAACGGCAGATGTGCGGGGAAATTGCCCAAAAGATCATTGATTCGGGTGCAAATGTTCTCTTCTGTGAGGGAGATATTGACCCTTACATCGAAACTCTGCTCCGGGATAATGAGATGCTGGCTTTCAAGAAGCTGAAAACGAAAGACCTTGAAAAACTTGCGGAAGCGACAGGCACAACCCTGAAAGTATTTCAGGACGAGATTCACCCCTGCGATCTCGGAAAAGCAGATAATATAAAACTTGAAAAGAAAAATGGGGAAAACTTTGTTTTCATCACCGTTAAAGAGAAGGCAATAGCCACTATCATGATCTGGGAACCTATCAAATATGGGCTTGATAAGGTGGAAGAGGCTGTTGATGATGCCCTGAATAATGCGGCATTCCTTATGAAAAACAGGGAAATCGTGAATGGAGGAGGGGCAATAGAATTTGAACTGGCGCACATGGTCAGGCTGTTTGCGGCAACACAGACCGGAAAGAAGCAGCTGGCAGTCCAGGCATATGCAGAAGCCCTCGAAAAGATCCCCACGATTCTTGCCAGAAATATGGGAATGAATGCAATTGATGCAGTGGCGCAGATGAGGAATTCATATTCAAGAGGGATAGAGGCAAGGATAGACCTCTCACGAAAGGTAACTGATAAGGGGCCGAAAGTATACGATTCGGCAACTGTCAAGAAACTCGCCATAATAGCAGGCACGGAAACGGCAAGAAACGTGCTCAGAATAGACGAAATAGTCCCGAAGAGATAAGCCAAAAGTCAACTACCCGCTAAATCTAAAGATTTAACGAGTTTCCTGCTGAGAATTTATGAAAGCATAAATCCGGAACATGGGAGACCGGATAAATTCAAAAATATCACGCTGATAACAATGCTACTCCCTCTCCATGAGCATTGTTGTCATATTCACCGAAAAGTGAACTACCACCAGCTAAAATTAGACCTGCAAGAATCTTTCTGGAAAGGCACGGATTTGCCATTTAAAAATGCCTTTCCGAGAGGAGACCTGTGTCCAGAAAAATTTTGTAAAGGCGATATACTCCGGTTTTGCCATTTACCGGACGATTGCCAGACGGAAAAACGTCCCGGTACTCTAACCCTCAATCCCCTCACAAAAAGAGTATCAGAACACAGGTAAAAGGTACTTTTTAGATCCTGTTGCCTATTAAGGGTTTAAAAAGAAGGCTGGGAACCCGAATCAGGGATCTGTACGCCCCTTTTACTGCTGAAAACCTCCAGGCAGGAAAGGGAGCAGTACTCCTGCTTTGATCAATACGCCAGGCAGGACAATTAAAATTGTCGGACTATAATGTCGGACTATAATAATACTGCTGACAGTACAGAGATATTCCAGTAATAATGTCCAATCCTTAATTGAAGTCATGAGGAAGGTGGCAAAGCCATGAAATGTATGATAATCGGCGGCTTCCTCGGAAGCGGGAAGACTACTACAATAAGAAAACTGATCGAATACCTTGGAGCACAGGGGCAAAGAATAGCAATTATTGTCAACGAGATCGGAGAGATAGGGATAGACGGTGACACGGTCTCGGAAGGGGGAGTGGAAACCAGAGAAATTACAAACGGATGCGTTTGCTGCACCCTCAGGATCAGTATGGAGTACACCATAAAAAACCTGATGACTTCCTATCGTCCGGATACTATTATAATAGAGCCTACAGGGATAGCCTTTCCAAGACAGATTAAAAGTAATATAGAAAGCATGGGTATCCCGGATATGAGATTCACTCCAATCGTAAATCTTGTAGACCCCTGCCGCCTGGGCTCGGATGCAGGAGATCTGCAGAATTTTGTTAGAAATCAGATAGAAGATGCCGAGATTCTGGGCATCAACAAAGTAGACCTCATAGGGCAGGAAAAACTTCTGGAGACATGCCTGCTTCTCCGCAAATTGAACCCAAAAGCGCGGATAGTTCATTTCTCAGCCAGGCAAGGAGGAGAAGCCCTGGAAAAACTGTTCTGTCTGATCAGGAGAAGCAGCCAGAATAAAACAATTAGTGAAGCGAGAAACTCAATTGAAATGTCCGGAGTTTCAGCTTACTCAACCGAATTCGAGATAATTTCACAGGAAATACCTCTTGAAACAGCGGTTTCTGTTTCCGGGCAGATCCTGGACAGCATAAGAAATAGAGTAACAGAACTGAACCCTGAATTTACAGGACATATCAAACTTTCATTTACACACAAAGAGGATTTTGTAAAGGGAAGTGTGACTTCAGCACATGAAAAACCCGAAATTGAAATCCTTAAAAAAGAGAGCAATTCCCGATCAAGAATTAAGATACTCTCCGCGGTAACATCCGTACCCAGGGAAGAACTCATCAAAACTGTGGACACGACGGTAACTGGACAGCTGGAAGACAGACAACTTTTATATATAAAGGTGGAAAAAAACGACCACGTCTACCGTCAGGGCACAATAAGTCCCTTTCAACAGAGGAACTTTTGAAGGAAGTATGTTTCCGGTTCAGGAAAGTCGTGACCGGACATACAAAAACTTTATATAGGATAAAATTGTCCTCGCACCTTGCCCAAAAGAGACCTGCATTAGAGAGGAAAACTGCTCTTTCAGTCTCCCCTGAGTAACCTGGCCTTGGGACGGAAATAAATATATATAAAATATTTCATAAGTAATCAGAACAAAAAATTAAAAACAGAGATGCAATAACTTACCAGGAAAAAGTTCGCCTACATTTTAAAAAACGGCATAAAAAAGGCAAAAAATAGGATTTAACCAGAATCAGGGACAATTTAAATACAACAACTTTAAAAATAT
>JBFHIK010000031.1:0-13029 GCA_041596555.1 Methanosarcina sp. | reverse complement strand
TCGCTGCCCGAATTGCGCCTCGGGAGTACGCGGTCCTTTTCGCTGCCCGAATTGCGCCTCGGGAGTACGCGGTCCTTTTCGCTGCCCGAATTGCGCCTCGGGAGTACGCGGTCCTTTTCGCTGCGCTCAAGAGGACTACTTGATGGTTTTTAGCTGAGCTGCGCTCAAGAGGACTGAGTTACAAACATTGTTGACTTTTTTCTGTTTTTCCGTGCCTTTCGTTTTTGTGGAATATTTCAGTTCCGGCCGGATTCGGGAATTTCTGTATTGTGCAGTTTTGTGTCATCCATACACAACCATTATATATCTCAATAATCTCTGGTTATACACTCAAAGATATACTGGTGATAACATGACTGAAGATCCGAAAAAATTGTTATTTGACTTTACAGCTGGACTTGGAGAGTTTGCTTCAGAATCCGAGGTTCAGGGAATGCAGGCCACAGCTTTTATTGGCATGGTCGAGGCAAGCTTTGAAACTTCTGTCCTTGACTTCAAAACCAAGGAACTAATTGCTATCGGCATTGCCCTTTACCACCGCTGTCCCTATTGTATCTCTCTTCACGCCTTCAATGCCCTTGAGGCCGGAGCCACAAAAGAGGAGATCATGCAGGCATCCATGGTTGCAGTTTCCTTTGGCGGAGGACCCTCAATGTCCTTTGCAGTGACCCTCCTGAAGAAGGCAGTTGAGACCTTCCAGGGTGAGTCCTTCACCAGGGAAGACCGCATGGAAATTCTCAAAAGGCTTGGGAAGGCTTAACAACCTTTTAAAATAGAAATGGCCTGGCTCTTTGAGGCCGGGATCCATACTCTTTTAATTTATCTGTACTCTTCTATTTATTCTCTTTTCAGTCTTCTTTTGCTCGCGGCATTGCAATTATTTCCCTTACCTGGAGGGAGAAGAAGTCGTTGCTGTGAGCTGGTCTCAGCACAAGAGCCACATCTGCACCCCACCTTGTGCCTCCGATGGCTATGATTTCAGTATCTTCTGAGATAGGGATATGGCCTGAGTCTGCTGCCATAATAGCAACTTCTATGGCTACCTTAAAGCCTTTTCCGAAAAGGGAGCGCAGGGTGTCTGCAATTACTTCGATCCTTGAATAGCCTCCGAACTTCTTTGTGACCGAACGCTCTATTCCGGAAAACATATGTGACTGAGTAGTGATTACTGCTCCAAGTTCTTCGAGCTTCTTTTTGTACTCTTCTTCTACTTCCCACTCGCCTTTTTCTTTTTGACCGTACTGGTGGCTTACTCCAATTACTTTTATTCCGCTGCCTTTTACTGCCTCCGCCATTTTTAGAGCGGTTTTTCCACTTGTACTGGCAACTACAATATGGGATATTCCAAGTTCTGCTGCCCTTTTTGCTGCAACATCAATAACTGCGTCTGTGTTTTCTTCCCCTACTTTGTCCAGATAAAGAATTGGTTTTTCCATGAATTAATTCCTCCTGTATTCGGTTTATCTATTTTTTTACACACTTTTTTTGTGGACTGTTTTTCCAGTTCCTATTCTACCGTTCTTGCATTTCTTTTCTGTTATCTTCCTTTTTTTCTATGAAACTCTTTTCCCTCTCCTTTTCTTCCCCGGCATCAACGTAGTTTGTATTTAGCAAATACTGAGTGGAGAAGGTATTGTAATTAGAATAAACGCTTCTGATCTGAATTATTTTTTCTCTGTCATGAGAAAAGATATATATTAAAAGGATTCTCTTTTAATAAAAAGAGGGTTATAGCATTCGGAATCCCGGATTCATCGTTATTTTCTTATTGATGTCTGTGCAGAAAGTCACGCAACCCGGGCTGGCGAGAAACTTGTTTATTTAGGATTAGCAGATATAATCATAGGGGTTTTATTTCCTTGAGGTGGTTTTTTTGTCAACTACTACAGACTATGACAACAACGACGTGAAGATTATTACCAAACCTGTGCAGTCAAAAAACCCTGTTTTGATTGAAGGTTTTCCAGGAATAGGGCTTGTGGGGAATATAGCAAGTCAACACATGATCGAAGAGATGAACATGGAGTATATAGGCTCCATTGAATCCAGGTATTTCCCTTCAATTGCAGTGCTTTATGAGGGGCTTATAAACATGCCTGTAAGGATCTACGAAAACGTGGAGCACAACCTCATTATAGTCATCTCAGATATTCCGATCAGCCACTCGGTATCCTACGATGTAAGTAATGCTCTCGTGGACTGGGCTGAGTCTATCAATGTCAGAGAGGTTGCTTCCATTGCAGGAATTGCCATTATGGACGGGGGACATAAGGTTTTCGGGGCAGCTACAACGTCGGAAATGCTGGATAAAATCAAGGACAAGGTCGAAATTTTCCAGATGGGGACTATTTCCGGGATTTCAGGCAGCGTTATGGCCGAATGCCTGTTGCGAGGGATTCCTGCAATTAGCCTGCTTGGAGCTACAAAAACCCAGAATCCTGATCCAAGAGCCGCTTCTGCCGTGATTGGAGTCCTTAATGAACTGTACGGGCTTTCGGTCAGCACTGATAGGCTTATAGAACAGGCTGAACGCATAGAAATCGAACTCCATAAGCTTGCTGAAGATGTTCAGACTACCGAGCAGAAAGGAGAAGTAAAGAAGGAATTCCCAATGTACGGGTGATTCCATGGAGTACATCGCGTTAACAGGAATTGCTGATTCCGTGATCGAGATCCTGAAGAAACATGAGCTCAGGACTCTTGAGATCCGGACTCCGCAGAACTTCTTCGGAGTACTCGGGCTCAATGCAGGAGATAATGTTCTCCTCACTTCTACGAGCCTTCAGGACCTTACAGATGGGACTTCAGCTCTTATAGCAAAGATTGTGCAGATGCAGGTCTCTGTTCATTCTATTGTCAGCTCAAACGATATCTATTGTGAAGAGCGGGAAGCCATGTCAGCTCGTATTCAGCTTGAATGCAGGTGCATGGCACGGGTGAAAAGCGTCGTTTCAAACGAACTCGGAAAACCAGTGAGGGTGGAAGCAAGAGATATTTCCTGCTACGAAGCCAGATAATAATTTTTTTAATTAATTTCTTTAATTACGTTAATTTTCTAAAAACGGCTCCAAAAACGGCTTTTCTTATTTTCTGACATTCCATGTTTTTAGTACTCATGTTCCATGTTTTTAGTACCCACATTCCATGTTTTTAGTACCCATGTTTCTAGAAAAAGGACTTGCTTGAGAATTGGAAAAAAGAAAGGAAAAAGGAAGTTTCCGGTGAGTTGGAATTCTCCCCGGTAACCCTGGATTCGTATTTCTGAATTATTCACATATCTTCAGGCATTTCGCCGCCTGGCATTCCGCCTGGGCCTGCTCTTCCACCGCCGGATGAGGCGATTACGTCATCGATCCTGAGGATCATGATTGCAGCTTCAGTAGCAGCGTTGATTGCCTGGGTCTTGATTCTGAGGGGTTCGACAACATTGTTTTCGAACATGTCCTCGATCTTGCCTGTGTAGACATTGAGTCCAGCCCTCTTGTTGCCCTTCTCGTGCTGGGAGCGCATTTCCACAAGCATGTCGATCGGGTCAAGCCCTGCGTTTTCGGCGAGGGTCTGGGGGATGATCTCCAGGGACTCTGCGAACTTCATAACAGCAAGCTGTTCTCTGCCTTTAAGGGTTGCTGCGTATTCCTTGAGTCTGAGAGCCAGTTCTATTTCAGGGGAGCCGCCGCCCACAACAATCTTCTGGTCTTCGAGAGCAACGCCCACAACTCTGAGGGCATCTTCGAGGGCTCTCTCAATTCCTTCAACTACATGCTCGGTTCCGCCGCGAAGCAGAATTGAGGTGGTCTTGCTGTCCTTGCAACCTGTGACGAAGGTCATTCTGGAACCTGTGACGTCCTTTTCTTCCACAAGGCCGGCATAGCCGAGGTCGGAATCCTCGATTTCATCCATGCTTGTGATAACCTTTGCACCTGTTGCTCTGGAGAGTTTGTCCATGTCACTCTTCTTGACTCTGCGCATGGCGAAAATTCCTGCCTTTGTCAGGTAGTACTGGGCGAGGTCGTCCATGCCCTTCTGGCAGAAGACCACATTTGCGCCTGTCTTGATTACCTTTTCCACAATTTCCCTGAGCATGGCTTCTTCCTGGTCAAGGAAAAGCTGCATCTGGTCAGGGGTGGTGATCTTTATCTCGGCTTTTGTTTCGGTCTTCTTGAGTTCGATTGGCACGCTCAGGAGCAGGACTTTTGCATCTTTTACCATTTCCGGCATTCCGGTGTGGACACGTTCTTTATCAACGATTACACCTTCGATAATTTCGGAGTCCGCGATGCTTCCGCCGGGCCTCTTTTCGATCTTGATGTCCTCGATGTCCACAGTGATCTTCCCATCTTCACTTACCTCAACAACCGATTTAACGGCCTGAACTGCAAGCCTGGAAAGGTGGTCCTTTTGAGCCTCTGCACCTTTTCCAGTAATGGCTGTACCTGCTATTTTCACAAGAGTTTCGGTATCTTCCGGAGATGCACTGATTGTGATGGTCTCCAGGATCTTTGTAGCCTGGTCTGCTGCAAGCCTGTAACCACTTGCGATAACGGTGGGGTGAACGCCACTTTCAAGCAGGTCTTCTGCCTTTGTCAGGAATTCTCCTGCGAGCACGGCTGCAGTGGTTGTCCCGTCGCCTACTTCGGCATCCTGGGTCTTGGCGACTTCCACGATCATCTTTGCACCCGGGTGCTCGATGTCCATTTCTTTGAGGATAGTTGCTCCGTCGTTGGTGATGACGACGTCTCCCATGGAGTCTACAAGCATCTTGTCCATACCCTTGGGCCCAAGAGTGGTCCTTACTGCCTCAGCTACTGCCTTTGCGGCCATGATGTTGTTATGCTGGGCGTCGGAACCGTGGGTTCTCTTGCTGCCTTCTCTTAAAATAAAAATCGGTTGTGCTGCCAAAATTTAATCTCCTTTATAGTGATATGAATTTCTATGAACTTTTATCAGTAGTATTTCTAAGCACGTTGTCTTTGTGCGTAATTTTTCATATTCTTAATGCAAGCACTTCTATATAAGAATTCCTCTGGAGGTCAGGTTTCGAATCTTTAAAATTGAGTCTTCTGGTCCTTTTAATACACCTGAGTCCCGTCTCGGGAGGACGGTGTCCTTTTCGCTCTCTTCGCTTGCTCAAGAGGACTAACAAAAAATGCTAGTGTTTCAATTCCAAAATAATTTCCTTATTTAGTGGAAAAATGCGTTATCGGCTAATCAATTCAAAAGTCAAGTTTTATATACTTATTTCAGAATTGTAGGACTGGTTATTTATCTTTAAATACCTTCATAAAAATCGTATTTTCGGAGATTTTACTCTCGACGTTAGCTCCACAGGTTTCAAATAAACTTTCACATGTTATTACATTTAATTTTGAATTATTAAGTCCCAGACTATGAGTTAGTGCCAGCAAATAGTAGTTGCCATTGTCCTTGTAGTCTACTGTATCAAACATATGTGATGTTCTAAAAATAATCGTTAGTCCATCTACAACCTCTTTTAGACTGCATTCGTTAAGAGGCTTCTGAAGAAAAAACTGTACTACACATTCTATGGGTTTATTTTTGGTCACATACTCCTTAAACCGCTCATGATTTACAGTTTCCATTAGTATTTTTAAAGTCCCTTTTTGGACACAACAAACCGAACTTATCGATTCACACGCCAGCCAATATTTTTGTTCAGTATTTAATTCCGGGCACTGTTTTGAATTGTTTTCCAGATGTTCCAGTGCTAGTTCCAGGGCTTTTTGTTGTGTTTCAAATTTTTCTGCATGTTTTTTCAATAATTCTCAATGTTTCTCTGAACTAGTTGTGGCAACGCGGTGTCTTTTTATATTAGGACTCACGAGCGTATTTTGCAATCACTGACTAATCTTATTGGATCTGCCATGGACACAAGCTCAGCAAAATCAATGATTTTTGGCTGAATCCCATAGTTCTCCAAAAACTCCCGACCAAACTCATAAAAAATACCCCTAAGTTAGCCTATTTTTCAGCGAGATCTCATGGAAGGTTGAATAATTAATTAAGAAGATAAGGCAAAATGATTCATGAACTGTATAACTAAAAAAACAAGTCCCTTTTTTAGAGAGGGGGTCGAAATGTAAATTATTAGAAGCTCTTTCTTTATTTATGCTACGAGATGAAGAAAAGCAATTTTTAGTTTTGGGATCAGCTCAAAAATTAAGTCGAAGGAACCTCCACTTTCCCTTCGACTTTTTCCGCCTAATTTTGTGCGAAGAATTAGTGCGTTTTTATGTACTCGATCATCCGCGGAGTAAGCAATGGAATTATCTCGGGCAGCATGTTTGGCATCAAATTATCCATTGCCTTTGGCATGAGGTCCGGGAGCATCTCTCTCATGTAATCAGGCATGGGGACCCGTCTCTCAACAGCCTTGAGCATATCGGGCATGACCTTTGGCATGACTGAAGGCATGAGCATCGGCATCATTATGGGCATCATGGGCTTCATCATGGCATCCATTCCGGGCACATACTTGACCATCTTCATCATGGCCTGAAGGGGAGCTGGCATTGCGGCCATCATCTGGGGCAGGAGTTCTACCATCAGGTCAGTCATGTTCTGGGTCTGCATGAGGTCGATCATCTTCTCAAAGGGAACCCATGACTGCAGGGCGTAGTTTGTCGTGTCCGGGATGTCATAGCCAAGGCTTCTTGCCACAAGGGCGCCGAGGTCCTGAGATTCTATTTTCATGTTGTTTTTCTCGGCTGCGACACGGAATTGGACCGTACAGCAGGGACACAGAGCCGCAATGATGTCTGCGTCTACATCTACAGCTTCCTGAAGCCTCATACCTCCAAGTTTATATGCAACCGGAGGCTCGGCAATAAGGCTCACCACCGAACCACAGCAGTGGGCCTGTTCCCTGTTGTGTTCAAGTTCTTTAAACTGGATGCCAGGGATGGCTTTCAAAAGTTCCCTTGGAGGTTCGTATATCTTGCCCCCGGCTCTTCCCAGGTGGCAGGAGTCATGCCAGGCAACCACTTTATTCAGGGGTACCTTGAATTTGGGTTTCAGCACGTCAAGGCGCTCCACCAGGACTTCGGAATAGTGCTTTGTCTCAAGCCCGTATTCGATTCCCAGTTTTTCCGCCCACTGAGGATAGACTGTGTGCCACATGAGCCAGCAGGCAGGACAGGAGGTTATCACGGTTTTTACGCCTTTCTTCTTCATGTTTGAGACGTTCATTCGCATGATCTTTTCAAAGACATCCCACTTTCCTGCAACGAGCATGGGAATTCCACAGCAGGCTTCCTTGTCTCCAAGCCCTGTAAACTCGATTCCTGCATCGTCGAGCATGCGGACAGCCCCAACAGCCACGTCTTTTTCCACAAAGGACGCCGTGCAGCCTGCAAAGTAGGCATACTCGGCTTTGTCTTTCATTTTTGCCCTGATGTCGTCAGGAATCCATTTGTCCCTGTCTTTGCTGAGGTTTGCCCAGATGTTCCTCTCCTTCAGGAGGCTTGCAGCCATGATCTCGAAGGGCGGGAAGGTCATCTTTTTCTCTTCATCAACAAGCTTTCCGCGCATTGTCATCCAGGCATGTTCGATTGGCATGTCCAGCTCGCAGCGGGCGTCGCACATCTGGCAGGTGGTGCAGGCAAGGAAGGTGTTCGTCTGCCTCTGGTCAAGCTTTTCCCGGCCTGCCAGGTATTCCTTTATGAAGAACCATTTTCCCCGGGGTGACTGGGACTCCCAGCCCCTGCCGTAGTACTGGTCGCACTCGCTCACACAGTATCCGCACTGGGAACAGGAATAGGCAAGTTCGGCAATGTCTGCAGGGATGTCCTTTTCGTCTTTAAAGGTACTTTTCCCGATCCCGGACATATTCCCAATAAGCCTGCCCATGGGCTCAAAGGAAGAGCCAAGGGATACAGCGGTGTTCAGGAGACCTTTTCCTTCCAGGGTCTCAGGGTTCATGATTCCATTGGGGTCGAATTCTTTCCGGAGGGCTTCTATTTCCGAAAGCCGGGCTCCAAAGACGCTCTTTTTCTTCGAGGCAAAGAAGAGGCCGGAAGAATATGCCCTGCCTCCGTTTTCTTCTGCAATTTTCAGGATGCTCAGGGAAAGGGCAAAGGCTGTATTGAAGAGTAAGGAGCGCTCGGAGTGTCGCATGAAGCAGAGGAGCACAACGTTTCCGTCACTGATAACCATCCCTTCGGTAAGCACCGGGATTTTAATTCTCTTTTCAATTTCTTCAAAAGCACTGTCCATCTTCTCAAGCGGCACCAGAATCTCAGCAGGGATGAAGGAGGGACCGAGCCTTTTAACCTTCATGGACTTGAACCATTCCTCGGTCTCGTGCTTCGCAATCTCTTCGGGAAGGACTTTCCCGCCTGCATTTTCGATTGCTTCTTTTAAACCGGAGACGTCCCTTGAAGCAGGGTACATAAAGGTGCAGACGTAAGCGACAGGCAGCACCGGTCTGTTTTTGTCCACAATTTCTCCGTAGTGGTGTTTTTGGGGTGATTTATTCTTCATGTCCGCCCATTCGGGGTTCAGGAAGGAGATAGACCAGAGGGGGATGTTCTTTTTCCTTATGGTTTCTACCGCTTTTTTCATGGCTAAAGCGTCAGGGAAGCTGGCAGAAACGGCTTTTCTCTCTTCGAGTTTCTGGACATTCAGGGTAATTTCAGAGATAATGCCTGTGGTCCCCATTGTCCCTATTAACTTCTTGAGTTCGGGGCCGGAAAAGTCTCTTATTTTTCCGTTGGGGAGGACAACCCTGGCTTTTTCCATACTCTCGTAGCCCCAGCCGAACTCATAACTCCCATATCCGGCTCCGCTCTGAGCCAGCCAGCCTCCGACTGTCGAGGAAGGAGCACTTGAAGGGATCGCCCTGACAGAAAGCCCTTCTTCTTTCAGCTTTCTCTCTAACTTTTCCCAGATAATCCCGCTCTGCACCACTGCTTTCTGCCCTTCGGGATCGATGTTTATGATCTTATTCAGTAATGTGACATCGGCAACTATGCCCCCTTTTGTAGGGATTACCCCACCGTACCCTGAGGACGCCCCTGCACGGGGGACAACCGGAACTTTGTGACGGTTTGCAAATTCCAGAAGCTTTACTGCATCTTCTTCCGTCCGGATTTTTACAACAGCCGCAGGGTCAGTGTTTCCTATCACCTTCTTGACAAGAGGGGGCAAGGCTCCTATATCGTGGTTGTAATAGTGGCGATCACGCTTGTCAAGATTGACGTATTCTCCGAAGAGTTCGGAAAGTTCTGTTTTTTGGGTTGGTGAAAGTTCCGGTACACTTCTTGCTGTCATTTTTTTTCTCCTGGGTTATGGTTTATTTGTAGACACTTTACAGTGTGCGCAGGTGGTCTTGTTAAGTCGTGTTAAGGAAGGTTCTGAAAATGTTTTTCTGGCTCCCCTATATTTTATATTATATATTTCTAAATTAAAAATATTCGTCTTTATGAGCTGGGCCAGAATTCTTTTTCCTGCAAAATTATTTTTTTTCTGATCGTTTTTCTGTGATTAGGCTTTTCCTTAGCTCTTTTTATTGTACTCTTTCAAACTTTATAGTAAGCTTATATTATGAAAAAATTAAAAATGAAGGGCATCTTTGGGACAGACACTCACACAACGTCCGCATTTGATACAGTCGGGTTTTGTTTCGTTCTGGCATACTTTTAGCTGCATGGGGCAAACTTTTTCGCATTTCTTGCAGCTGATGCATTTGTCTTTTTCAAGTTGTAGCTGGTACCTCTTTCCTCCGAGCAGGTGCTGGGCTGTCCCCATAGGGCAGAAGGAACACCAGGTTCTCGGGCTAAGGTAGCTGCCGAGAAGGACTGCAATTGCAGTTGTCACAATGCACATGGTGACAAGGACCATCCCTATCTTCTCAAAGGTGTTCAGGGTTCCGATGATGTTTGAAATTCTGTAGCCCATGAACCCCATCATCAGGAGAAAGATAGGAAGGCGCACCCACAGGCTCCTTAAGATGGCAGGGATCTTTCTTTTCTTTGAAATTTTGCTGACCCAGAAGTCAGCAAGGCTTCCCCTGGGACAGAGGTTTCCGCAGAACCATCTGCCTCTGAAGGGGCTGATAAGGAAGATTGCTGCAAAAATAAGTAGCACAAAGTATCCGAGTGCGGGGTACCAGAGTCCTCCTATGGAAACAATAAGTACAAGGATCCCCAGATAGGGAGTAATTTTGAGCATTTTATTTAACCGCCGTTTTCCCATTGTTCAAGTTCCTGTCCGAGTCTGTCGGCCCAGGATTGTACAATTTTTAAAATGACATTTTTAATCTGGTTTCTTGAATGGATTTTATAAATGAATACATAACCTCCTCCGTCAAGATTCTGCTGTGACCTCTGGAGAATCCCTTTCTCATGCAGCTTTTTCACGGAACGCTGGACCGTAGAAATGTCCAGATCCAGAGATCTGGAAAGGGTGTCAGTATCAACCCATTTTTCGGGTTCATTTAAGAAGTGCTTCATAACATTCAGATCAGCTTTTGTAAGACTGAGAGCGCACTTGATCACATCTTCTACTTTGAATTCCTTGCAGGCAAAGTCTATTATTCCAATCCCTCCTCTCTTCTACGGTACTGTTATATTATGTCCGGAGTATATATATACTGGCAAGTACGGCACACTAAAGGCAAAAATACGAAGTACATTAATTTTTTTATTCTGTCTCGTTTATCTGTTTGTTCTTTTCAGCGGTTTCCAGCCACTCAAGCTCATGCCCCCAGCATAAGCCCGATTTTTTAACTTTGGGAGCGCGGAGGCACAGTGAGAAGTCCCCTTCCTCGGAGCGAAGCGACAGGTGGGGTTAGCTTACTAAAACAAATTTACCTGATTTAAAATATCTCTATTTCTATTTTAATTTCTGTTTTATGTTTTGAGGACTGTTCTTTCCTCTAATATACTGCTTCCCCGAAAATTTGTGTTTTTGCCCTTTTGTATGATTTTTCTGTTTTTTCCCAGGGCTTTTATCCCAATTGCCTGATGAAGTGTCCACTCTCTACCCAATAGAGATAGATTTTTATACTCCCTCTCCAATCTGCAAATTGCGGTTTAATGAGCTTGCTTGATTTGAGGTTTCTTTTCCACAGAGAAATCCGATCTGGAATACGCTTTCTGCTCATTAATATCCACATATACTCCACAAAAAGCCGGCAGGTTTCTCCTTTTATCCTGCCGGATACAAACATCCTTTTTTCAATTAAAGTTTACTTGACCGGAAAAATCTGTCTTCTTCTTCAGGTCTCCCCCACAGGTCCCCTGCTTTTTCTTCTGAAGGCAGATCTTTCCCGGATCATGGTTTATACGCCGGAGAAACCCTACAGTTTCCCGGTTGCCGGTACTTACGTTCCGAAAGCCGTCTGTGTGATAGTATTTTCTATTTCGTTCTTCAGTTCTTCCGGAATTCCCTTTATCCCAACATCCAGGAAACCCCTTATGATCATTCCAATAGCTTCTTCTTCGGTAAGCCCTCTTGCCATCAGGTACTCTACCTGGTCTTTGGCAATTTTCCCCACGGCTGCCTCATGAGTAAGCTCGATATCGTCTACATTTGCCTCAAGGATAGGGATTGCTAGCTGACTGCCTTTGTCGGTAAGGACGAGCCCTTTGCATTCCAGATGCCCTTTTGCACCCTTTGCATTTCCTATCATTTCTCCTCGTGCAACTAATCTACCACCGATTGTGATTGTCCTCGATATCAGTTCCGCTTTCGTATCCGGGGCATTGAAAATCGCCCTGCTTCCAAGGTCAAGTTCGGAGCCTGGGTGGGCAATTGCTATAGTATTGAGCCTTGTCACTGCTCCCTTTCCTTCAAGCCTGACAGTCGGGTAGGTCTGTACAGAGTGCACCGGTTTCAGGCAAATGTAATTGCTTACGTAAGTCCCACCTTCTTCCACATGCACAACTGTCCTCGGGCGGACCCCTATCTGTTCAGCCCAGTTGTGGATCATTGTGAAATTCAGGGTGGCGCCTTTTTTGACATACATCTCTGATATTCCAAGGTGCAGGCCTTCTTCCACTCCCTTTTTGGCGGTACAGCCTGTGATTATGTCAAGGCTTGCTTCTTCCTCGACGACTATGATATTATGCACTGTCTGCGATACCTTTTTGCTGCCCAGCATAAGGCAGGTCTGGACAGGCATGGAGGATTTCTTTCCCGCAGGCGCACGGATAAAGTAACCGTCCGCATTTTCAAGGTAGGTTTTTGCCGTGTACTTGTCAGTATCCACCGGTACGAGTTTCCAGGAGTAATCTTTGAGCCATTCATACTTTTTAAGGGCTTCATGCGTGGACATTAGTTCCACATTATCATCTTTCTGCGAAGAGTGTGAGACTGCATTATCCAGTACCAGAAAACTGCCGGATCTGCCTTCTTCGCTTGGGACTACCCCTACCTGAAGCAGGGTTTTTTTGCTTTCCTCGTCAAGAGTTTGAAGATCTTCAACAGGCTTGCTGACCTTAGAGCCCTCCTCATATTTTGCCAGTTCAAAATCCTCTCCGTAAGTCGCTTTTTTCTCAGCTGCGCTCTCGGCTCTCTTTTTCAGGCTCACTTCATCAGTCTGCATGTTATACACTCCTGGTACCCTTTGTTTTTTATTTCTTCCAGCATTTTAAGGGGATTTCCTGAACACATCACTGTTCCATTACACAGAATATACCCTCTGTCTGCCTGCACATAATCCAGAACCTGGCCTGTATGGGTAATGATAAGGGCGGATTTTCCTTTTTTGCACCTTTCACCTGGACATTTCAGACCTTCTTCGAGAAGTCCTTTTATTGTCATCCCGACCTGTTCGATGCTTACAAGGTCCACTCCGGACTCCGGCTCGTCCAGAAGGTAGAGGCTCGGATTCTGGGCTGCAAGCTGCAGAAGCTCAGAGCGTTTGATTTCCCCTCCCGAAAAACCCACATTTACATCCCTGTCCAGAAAGCGCTTCATATCAAGGTTTTCCGCAAGGGCTTCAGGATCCTTTTTTCCCTTCGATGTTACTTTTACAAGGTCCCTCAGTTTAATTCCGGACATATCCGG
>JBFHIK010000030.1:0-13121 GCA_041596555.1 Methanosarcina sp. | reverse complement strand
TTGAGTTCTGTTCAGTAAGCTGGAAATTTGGACCGTTATTTAGTTTTTTCAATTGGTTTACATCTCAAAAGTTGCTTTCATTTTTAGCGACTCCAATAATTATTCTGATTTCTACACCTCCAGGTATCATTACGAAAAACCGTTTTGAAACCTAATATTCTCCAGGTTTTATTCTGAATTTTTGAGCTTTATTGCCCGACAGGCCTGAAACCTGGAACGTCTATTGCAGGCAATTTGTCTCATTTTCACTTTTAAAAACGGGTTTAAATGCGTATCAGTTTCATGGAATTATTACTATTCCTGGCCTCAGATCGGGAGCAGAATATTTTCACCCGAATACCTTCCCCATAAAACCAGCTTTCTTGCCGCTAGCTTCTTTAAAACCAGTACTTAAATCCGGTTTATCATAGCTCTGAATACGGAAACTCTCTCTAAAAAACATCCCAAAAAAGACTTCGATCTGGTTACTTATGCGAAATCCAAATTTCGTTTTTCCAGGCAAATAATTGAATTAATAACTTAAATTGCTTTACTTAAAGCTCTCCTCAGTTAAGAAAGTGCCGCACTGGGCTATATATGGGGACAATCATCTATAACTACTTATCCTCTAGTTAAAATTTATTCATACGGTTATCGGTGTTACTATCATGTTTCTTTAATTAAGTGCTTCTTTATTATTTTCTTTCTTCTAATATTTCGAAAAATCTTTTATACTCTTAAGATGTTGGTTTAGCTGGGGAGGCTTTCTAAGCCAGTGGGGAATGCATAGTTGCTAAATTTCCCTCCGCAGTGAAACTTTCAGTCCAGTTTCACGATATATAAATATACATCTTATTAAAATACATCTCGGAGTGAGGGGATTTCATGAATGGTAGTCTTTCGGTTACGGTAGATCTTGAAGATTGGTATCATATTCCTTCTGTCTGCAGTTCTCCATTTTCGGTTTACAGGAATGTAGATGAATTCTTCAAGACATGGAACGGCAGGTACGATTTCTTAAGCGAGCCCACAAAAAGGGTGCTGGATATTCTTGATGAGTTTAACATAAATGCTACTTTCTTTGTAGTTGCAGATACCATTGAGCACTATCCCGGATTGGTAGAGTTAATTGCAGATCGGGGACACGAGCTAGCCTGCCACGGGCTAAATCATGCCTGTAAAATCGACCCTGCTACAAAAAAACCGTTAATGAATGTGGAGGATTTTGAGCAAAGGACTCTGGTTGCAAAGAAAATGCTCGAAAAAATCAGTGGGGAAAAGCTGGTTGGCTACAGGGCACCAAATGCCCTGGTAGGCGGGTGGATGGTTGATTCCCTCGAAAATCTGGGATTTAAGTATGATTCATCTGTTTCAGTAAATTCCTTTTACAACAAAACTGATTCAGCTCTTAGTACGGTTTCGTCTTTCCCCTATTATCCTGTGAAGAACGATCTTGAAGCAGGCAGTGACCGGAACTTTATTGAGTTCCCATGGGCTTATTGCCAACATGGGTTTAAATTCCCTGCATCAGGCGGTCCTATGCTTCGATTCCTTGGGTCATCATTTATACTGGATGGGCTTAAGCAGAGCCTTAAAAGAGGGCACACCATTTTCTATTTCCATCCACTGGACATCTCCTGCGCCAGATTTCCATCTCTTGGCAATAACAGGCCTTTTTACTGGTGCATAAAAGGGAGGCTTGTTGAACAGAGGGTTAGGCATATCCTTAGCAAACTGAGCGAAGTTGATAAAATATGCTTGAGGGATTATTCAGGAGTATCGTGTGTTTGAAAGGGAACTTCCTGATGCTCAAAGCAAAAAGTTCAGCAGAAAGTCAGCAGAAAAGTCAGCAGAAAAGTCAGGCAAGATTCTGCTGTTTCCTTCTCCCTGACCAGGTCCTAATTCTTAATATTTCATCATAACAAATTACGTAGCCTGGAAGCCTTAAGGAGTCTGGATTCGTAAGTAACCCTGCCTCCTGCTCCTCAAATCTTATTTTAGGTACGTCCAAGAACGCCTTAGGCTAATCCCCGTTATTTTTATGACACTGGCTTTCTGGGTTTAAAGTACGCCATTAATATATATCAAAAATAATGGAAATCTAATGAAGGTCTGTAGATTAGATATATAAAAGCCCGAAAGTCTTTAATTCTTGAGGATTTTTACTTTATGAGAACATCACTTCTCTTGAGAATCAGTACCTCAACTTGTGTATCAGGCACAACAATTAATTATTTGTTGAGCAATTGGGTACACGGAATATAAAAAGGAGAAAAAAGGATACGAAATTCTTATATAAAATGAAATTTTTAGAACGGAAGTTTACCTGTTGCAAGCTGCCTGTTAAAGCAGACTCTATGGGAGTAGAGGCGATGTTTCAGGAAAGTTCTTATATAAAGGTGCGGAAACTGGACTCTGTAACTTTCTGGAAGGATGGGGGCCATATTGTCTAAACTCAACAATAATATCTTAAATTTGATATCAGTGTTTTCTCTGTTACTACTTGTTTACAACCTCTTTGTTCTCAGGGAAATCCAGCCTGAAGGATACGTAGTTAATATCTATGAACAGCTTCCTTTCCATTTTTATCTGATCTTGCTCTTATGTTACCTTTCTTCCTGCTTTCTGCTTCTTGCATATAAAAGGATTAATGCAGTCTTCACACTGATACTTGTTCATATTATTGTATTGATCATCCCGTATATGCTTGGTTACGCTTCAGTAGGCAGAGGAGATGAATTTTCATACCTGGTTCTGGTAGGAAATACAGGGATTTTCGGTTCCTCAGGTCTTTCTGCCCTTTCAGATCTCTCTCCGACCGGCCCTCTACTGGTCTCAGCTCTGGCTCTGGTCTCAGGAATGAAGACACAAGCACTATCTTACTTTTTACCGGTTTTCTTTTCGATTCTATTTATTACCGGCATGTTTCTGTTCTACCGGGGTTTTATGAGCCGGGAAAAGCTGGTCTCGATAACTTTTCTCTCTTCGGTTATTCCATATTTCGGGCATTTCCAGGTATCAACGGTTCCCTACTACCTTACTTTCTGCCTTGTTCCTATCTATCTCCTTTTGCTGTGGAATACAATCTCTGATAAAAACAAGAAGATGATGGTTGTTTGTCTGCTCTTTATGGTACCTTTGCTTCCGTTAGCTCATCCTTTTATCTTTACGTATCTGGTATGTTTCGCTCTGCTGCTCACTTTTGCAGGTAAAGCCATGCAGTCAGGGCTCCTTAGAAAAATCGTCAGTTTTAAAGACCTTGCTCAAGACTTCCTCTCCAGCTCTTCGGGAAGAATAGTGCCTCTATTTATCTTACTGTCTTTTACTTTGGGCAGCTTCTTGCTCTGCGCAAAGTACGCTGCAGGTTTTTTTGATATTTTTCTCCCGGTGCTTGCCTGGCGTATTGAGACCCTTACATCTGAGGGGTTTGCTACAATTCCAAGCATGGACCCCGGAATTTTTGAGTTCATGCACCTTTTCAACCTCTATTACGGCAAGTACTATATCCCATTAATTTTTGTTGTTATCAATACAGTAATAGTATGGCAGAATCGCAAACGTTTCTGTCACCACTTTGTCCGCAGGTACCCCCGCTTTTTATTCCTGTACATAGCCTCGTTCTTCCTGGAACTTGTCTTTCTCTTAAATCCCTTCATCCCTTACCCGCCGGATAGATTTGCAAACTTAAGTTTCATCATCTTTGCCCAGATCCCGCTTCTGGGGTACTCACTCTATATTGTTCTTCTCAGGAAGGGATATACAACTGGTCTTGGCGCTACAATTCTGGTTCTGGGTCTTCTCTGGACTTTAGGATTTTTCAGTTGTTTCAGTTCCCCGTATGCCGGCGGAATCTCGGAAGCTATCGCACAAAATGAGGTTGAAGGAATACAGTGGCTAGTAGGAGCTAAAAAAACAGCAGACCCTTATTTTATGTCTTCTGGAGAAAAAGTGGGTTATACCTATTCAGGAAATTCTGCCGACAGTCCAGGACAATATGATGCATTTCCTGAGGAATCTACCATATCCAGGTCAGCCCCTGCAAACTGTCCTGAGGATGTAAATTTTTTGAATAATTATGATGCCACGAACGGACCTTTTTACCTTGTAGTAACAACTTTCTCAGAGGTGAACCTGGAAAAATCAGGATCCAACATGGGATGTTCTCCAGCCGGAAACAGCTCTGAAACTCAGGACAATATGCCTCTGTATAAAATTTATGACTCTCTTAACATAAAAATCTACAGGCATACTCCTTGAGTCTGCTTCCCTGGGTGCGCCTCGCCCGAATTGCTCTTTGGGATCTCAGAAAATCGAAGATTTTCTGGGAGTTGCGATGTAATCGCAACAGTACGCGGTCCTTTTCGCTGCGCTCAAGAGGACTTATTTATCTGTCATGCTCGACGCAGGAGAGCGGCTTTCAGACAACAAAGAAGAGATATGTTCAAAATAAAAGTGATAGGGGAATGATAAATATTAGAACTCGCAGAAAAACCTGGCGATTTTTCTTACGTGCCTTATGATCTGGCTTTATCCCTGCAACGTTAGGAATCAACTACCGGAGTGAAATACACAAGATTTCAGCCTCTGATTCTGGAATACATAAACTGATTAATCAGGGGCTGAATTTTTCATCATTTATGTTCTTTTGCTTCCTCTTTCATTGTTTGAGAGCTGGTATTTTTTCCTTCTATTTTTGATCTTATGTAATTGCCTGCAAAAAGGAGAATAATACTCAACCCTATTATTTCCGGGATAAATACGCCTGTAGAAGCCGGATTGTATGAATTATTCAGGATTTTCATGAAGTACTCAATAAAACCTCCTGAGAGCGTATCTTTTGGAAATTTCCATCCCAGAAGTGGCCAGAAAAGAACTTCAGGGGAGTTCCAGATCTGGTCCTCAAGCAGGTGGCAGAATGATGCGCCTGCAACAACAAGGGGTATCATCCAGCCTTTTCGGTAGAAGGCATAAGCTGCAACCAGTCCCAGCAGGACTCCGAAGAGAAGGGTATGGGCAAAGATTCGCCCGCTTCCTATAGTCTCAGCAAGAATTATCCTGCCAAGGGGTTTGTCGATAAAGTCCGGAAGGAGAGCCCCAAAAGCGATCCATTTAAAATCTACTGGAATATTCTTTTTCGGCAATAACCGGTTCAGAAAATAGAAGATCCCCAGAGTAATGCCTATATGCCCGAAAATAAACATCAGACTAAAAAAGTTGATGACATATAATTATTTTTTGGCCGGCCTGCCTTAAAGACATGCCAGCACAGGTTTCCCCTGTTTGTGGGTTTTCCCTTTTCAGGTTTCCCCCGTTTACAGGTTTCCACCGTTTTTATATTCTACTGTGTACAGAACTTTTCAGATTTGGCACTCAGACACGAGTTTTTCTACCAGCTCCTGCCGGATCGTAGTCATTCTGTCTCCGCCGCATACCATACCCCTAACACCAATTATGTCGGGTCCTATCCTTTCGAGGACCGGAAGGTCTTCGAATTTCAGGGAACCAGCAATTGCACTCTCAAGCCCGTGCTCATGAGCAAGATCAGTAAACTCTATCAGCTCTTTTTCATCCATGAATTCAAAGGTGGATTTACCGTCCTTGATGCCAGTGTCTACCATGACAACATCTACTCCGGCCTCTGCAGCAACTGCGGGGAGTAAAATTGGAGAAATCGAATTAATGCGTTTGTAGTCCGAATATCCTGAGGCAACAACCTTTTTTGAGGGGTCATAGTCTTTTACGGCTCTTGTAATCTTTGTGAGCAGCTCAAGGGCCTGTGCTTCGGTCTGGATATCGTAAAGGCCTACTTTAATGTAATCCGCTCCTGCGACTGCTGCTCCAAGGGCTGCAAGTGCGGCAGTTCCGGGTTTGTAGTTGAAATCTCCTATTGTTGCGCTTATCGGCTGCCTGCCGTTTACAACCTCTTTAACGTCCCTGATTACCCAGGGGAAATTGGCTCCAAGGGAACCTTCTTTTGGGTTTTTGACATCTACAATGTCTGCGCCGCCTCTGGAAGCGATAATTGCTTCCTCTCGATTTATTGGACTTACAAGCAGTTTCATAAAAAGCCTCTTATTAAGAATGAAGTTAAATATGCAATGATGTATATTACTCTTTTTTATATAAGTAATCATATTTTATATTTTTTTATAGGATGATGCAGCTATGAAATAAGTATGTTCCGTGTAATTTTTGTAATGGATATATTTAACCGTAACGTGGTTCTTGCAAAAGGTGGAGTAAGGGAAAATTACCGCCCGGTTTCGGATTCAAGTGCTGTGTGCCGGACCTCAGCTCCCCTGGAAATAGTTGGGGCTTTACGCCCGAGAGAAGTCTACATTGCCGACCTTAACGCACTGCAGGGCAAAGGTCCTCTTGATATTAATGCGGAGATTATCCGGGAGGTAAGTTTAAAGGCGGATACAATGCTTGATTTCGGGGTCTCTTTTCTAAAGGATGTTGACAAAGCACTTTCTATTGCAGGAACTGCGGTTATAGGCACAGAAACCGGCACGTTTGCAGTAATCAAAGACGCAGCTTTCAAAAACCCGGGACGTATTAGTGTCAGTATTGATGTCAAATATGGAAAGGTTCTGAAACAGGATCCTGAGATCCCTGAAGATCCTTTTGAAATTGTAAAGCTTCTAAACGAGCTTCCCTTAAAAGACCTGATTTTCCTCGACCTTGACAGGGTCGGCACAGCGTCTGGGTTTGACCCGGAGTTTCTGCGCAAACTGGCTGAGGGCTCATTACACGACGTACTGCTCGCAGGTGGGGTCCGGGGTATGGAGGACCTTTTTGCTCTTAACAGGCTTGGTATAAAGGGCGCTCTGGTGGCAACTGCAATCCACTCAGGGGTGGTTCCTCCAGAAGTTATGAGCCTGGGCCTGGAACACATAAAGAAAGGCGATTAATAAATTTCCGGGAAGGAATTATACTCAGCCCTACCGGGAAGGAATTATACTCTGCCCTATATACTCTCCCTCATGCCTCTGATATATAAGGCATTAAGTATCTTTATAACCCAATTAGCAGATTTATATCCAGTTCATCGAATTTCACCTTCAAACAAAGAGTTTACGAGGTTACAGCATGGCAACAAGAAAGGTAACTGAGGAAAGTATTGAAGATCCAGTAGAAGCACAGACCGGAGAAAACAACGGAGACGGGTATACTGAAATCAAGATGGGGGGCGGTTGGTACATGACCATCTCTCTGGCGCACAGTGACCGTTTTGAAAAGGAGTATGTAGAGCTCGCAAAAGAGCGCGGAGGCGTGAAAAAGTCCCGCTTCAATCTCAACCCCTCGCACGTCCGGATGCTGGCGGAAGCCCTGGTCAAGTTTGCGGATGATAACAAGCTCTAACCGGGCTTTCACTTTCTTTTTTTATTTTTTTTATTTATTTTCGAGGTTTATTTTTCGAATTTAACCGCCTGGATCAATCCCTTTGAACAAACTCGATAATTTTTTGCACGACTGTTTCTTCCACATTTTCTGGAGAGCAAGAAGCATCAACTACTATAAACCGTCCCGGCTCTTCTGCGGCGAGCCTGAGGAAAATTTCTCTGACTCCTCGTAGAAATTCTATCTTTTCGAATTTGGTTTGTTCTCCTCGCTTCCCGCATCGCTTAACTGCGATTTCAGGTTCAATGTCAAATAGAATAGTAAGGTCCGGAACAACAGTCCAGCCTCTGTGCAGGCCCCTTACCCATTCAAGCGGGTTCTCTATGCGGTTTTTAAGGGTTATTCCCTGGTAAGCATAGCGGCTGTCGGAATAACGGTCCGAAATCACGGTTTTCCCGTTTTCAAGTGCAGGTTTTACAAGCTTTGCCAGATGCTCAGCATGGTCAGCTGTAAAAAGGAATAGTTCGGCAAGCTGGTCGGTATCCGACTGGATTGCCTTTTCGACAGCATTTCCAGTAAGGGTGCCTCTTGTAGGCTCTCTGGTAAAGATAGGCTCTAAAACACGAATTTCATGGTTTTCCTGAAGTTTTTTTGCAACCGTACTTTTACCTGAACCATCAATACCCTCAAGTGTGATCAGTTTGCCTCTCATAATAAAATAAGCAGGATACCCGTGTCTTTAGACATGGGAGGAATGCGTAAACATCCCCGTACTTGCTTTTATCCCTCCTTTTGATTATATTTTATAAGTTGGACGGGAGCTAAAAACTAGCTCCCCTCTACTTTCGTAGAGTAATGCGTATCCCGATTGTGGACTCCAACTTTGTGAAGTTGGAGTGTTGCAGCGTAGATGGAACCAGTCAATCAAGGAATCCGACCTCCTCTCGATCTGATATTGCAAGGTTTGTTTGATGCAAGCACCGCCCACAACCCTTTAGGGCTTTTAACCAGCATCCTTAGAGCTTCAAACTGAGGCGACATTCGAAGGTAACTATTGTTGTATTCTTGCATATCGGTTACCGATTTTGTTTACTCCAATCGGTGATCTGGTCAACCCAGGCACTATAACATGCCTCCCATTTTACAGGCTGTCCGACAATTGCCATCAGTAATAATTGAATTATAATTGAGTTCCTTCTTTTTCGATTTAAAGGCTTTAAACACCTTATTTTTTACATGTTTTTGCCCTGAAATTGAATTGTCGGACAGCCTCTTTAGTGGGGGGTAGTTGACAAGGACCGCCTTTTTATTTTTTTCTTTACAGGTTTTCATTCAAATGCCTTATCTGTATTTATACTCTCCAGAGAGCCTTGGGTAGCTGGCAGGTCAGGGCAGCAGTTTCAGATGAAATGAGTATCTATTTATGTAAACATTAAAAATAGCTTAGAGTAATGACTGTAATAGGAGTTATCACACGGGGCAAGTACGGGCATCGCCTTGTTGACGTTGTAAAGGAACACAGTGATTTCTCAGTTGTAACTGCCGACCTGCCCGAGTTCGTGCCCATATTCATTGAGGAACCCGATGAGTTTCTGGAAGACTTGAATTTCGACCTGCGTGTCTTTTCTGCTGATCTCGTAGTTACCTATTCCCTGCATCCTGACCTGACCTCAGCAATTGCAAAGCTTGCCGCAGAAGCCGGGGTTCGCTCTTTGATTATACCGGGAGGGTCTTCGAGGGCATCGGTTCCCGAACTTAAACAGATTTCCGAAGCTTCCGGAATGGATATAGAGGTGGATGAAACCTGCTGTACCCTTGAACCCAACTCATTCAACCGTCCATTTGCTGATATTTTCGGGTCCCCGGTTTTGAAAGTTAAGACCGAAAACGGAAAAATCGCTAAAGTTGAGGTCATAAGAGGTGCCCCCTGCGGGAGTACCTGGCATATGGCCAGGGAACTTATCGGAGTGCCGGTAAAAGATGCTCCCCCAAAAGCCGGGCTGCTGATCCAGCAATATCCGTGCCGGGCTATCAGGGGTGAAATGGGGGGGATTCATGAGTCTGCAGAACTTCACAAGCAGGCGCTCATAACAGCGCTTGAGAATGAGGAGTGATTATATATTCCTTGGAAAATATAATATAAACATGGCAGAAAAATGGGACCCATATTTTATTTTCTGAAACTCCTGTTTTTTGCCTGTACCGATTGCCAAGTATCTTTTTGGGGGTGAAAACATTATTTCCCTATCTATATCAGAAGACTCAGGGCCTGAAGACCTTGAGCCAATAGCATTTGCAGTACATTCACTTTTAGGGCTTCCGACCACCATCCGCAGCCTCAAACGAAAAGGGCTTCGTCTGGAAAAGGGAAAAATCCTTGACCGGGACTATACAGGACCCGTGCTCGAAGAGGTGTTAAAGACCAACAAAATTGCTCATGAAGTTCCCGCAGAAGGCATGTACCGCGGAAAACATGTGGTAGTTGCTCCTATCCGTTCAAAGGATGGGAAGGTTGTTGCGGCTCTCGGGGTTGTGGACCTTCTGGCTACAATTGATCTTCCTTCTGTCTTTCAGGAATATACCTCTGTGCTGCAAGAAGTAGAAGATGCAAAAAAATGAAGCTGAAACAGGTTTCGAGAACCATTCTATAAAAAAGGAAAAAACTAATTGGATTTTATTGGAGGATTTTGTCCCCTCTCTTTTTCAAGGTTGAGAGGACATTTATCCAATTCCTCCAGTCTTTATTGAAATCCAGGATCCTGATTTTAAACCAGGAAAAGTTTTCTGGTATTTACTGTGGTTTTTCGTATAACTTGACCTTTTTCAACAGGACTCCGCTCTTTGCGTGGGGCTGCCTGAAGACTGTATCGTTGGATTTTTCGATTTCTCTTGCCTGGGTTGCGAGTATTGCTGCAGCTCCCATTATTTCATGCCCGGCTGCGGCTGTGAGGCATACCTGGTCGATTTCCTTTAACATGAAGCAAGCAGGGAAGTTAACCTGTGCAACTTTCTCAGCCATGTGGAGGGCTGCAAGAGCTTTTGCTTTTGCGTAAGGGTTTGCAAAGCCTGCGTGTTCTACACATTTTTCGGGTTTTGCGAAGATATGCGGGAGTTCAAGTTCCTTTCCTGACCTTCCGGAAGCAACCTGCTCGGATACCCTGTCGAGTTCCTCCTGGATAAGTCTGACAACACCACAGATGGAGAGGACTTTCATTGCATCGGAATTGAAGGATGCCATCTCGACGGGGTCGAGGAATTCCCTCTTTGCTCCGATAAGGGGGTCTACCGGGAGGATAATGTATCCAAAACCGTCCTGCTCAAAAGCCTCACGAGCTTCCTTTTTAGTAGGACCGTCTGAAACTACGATACAGGGTACATCCTTCCAGAGTTCACGGGCTGCGGTAGGGCCTGGGGCTGCTGCATTCGGACTGATAATTACCACAAAGTCAGCATTCCACTGCTTGAAGCTTTCAGTATCTGCAGCATCGGCAGGGCCCATTTTGGCACCAGTTCCGAACACTCTTACAGTAATTCCCTCTCGCGCTGCAATTTCATCCTGGATCAGATTGATAACCTGGCTCATTCCCAGGTTGCCCATTTTTATAAAACCTATGTTGACCATTTTTCTCAAAATCCTGTGTTAACCTTTTTCTTCAATAGTGGAATTCCTAAAGGGTTTATAATCCTTTTGGCAATCTCTCTTTCTTATCCCTCTTATTTTATATATATCTGCCCTATTTATAATCATTATTCAGTATCATTTATTGATCCTCCGAAAAGCTTAAAAGGGATGTGATTTATTTCACTCAAAAACGTTGACATCAATGCTGTTGTTTTGTGGTTTTGTTTTCGCGAAACCCGCATTATAATTTGAAGAACTTTATCCGTTGGTGGGCTTTTAATGTCAGGGCACATATATTCTGTCAAGCTGCGGGGGTACCCTGAAAACGGTACTTCGGACGGCATGCCCTTTTTCGGGAATTGCCCCGCTATATATAGCTATTCAGGTCCAGGTTTTGATTGAGTGAACTGTCCTATACATAATTCTACTGAAAACAAACTCATTGTTTTTGATATGGATAGTACCCTTATAGACGCTGAGACTATCGATGAGCTCGCCAGAGCCGCAGGTGTTGTAAGCAAAGTAGAGGAGATTACTAAGAGGGCAATGTATGGAGACCTCGATTTCGAGCAAGCGCTTGTAGAAAGGGTCAGACTTCTTAAGGGACTCCCCCTTGAAACTGCCCTCAATGCTGTAAATCAGATAAATCTTATGCCGGGAGCAGCCGAACTTGTCCTGTATGTTAAAAATCGGGGTTATAAGACTGCGATGATTTCCGGTGGATTTACCATAGCTGCCGAGAGAGTGGGTAAAACGCTTGGTATTGATTTTGTCGTTTCCAACGAACTGCTTGTTGAAGACGGCTGCCTCACAGGCGAAGTTGTCGGTCCTGTCACACAAAGCGATTCCAAAGCAAAGGTGTTCGAGGAATTGGCTCGGCTTTACAATGTCAGGCCCGAGCAGTGTGTGGTTGTCGGGGACGGCGCAAATGATGCCTGTATTTTTGAGGTAGCAGGTTTTTCCATAGCTTTCAATCCAAAGCCCATCCTCAGGGAATATGCGGACGTGGTCATAACAATAAAAGACCTGAGAGCCGTGATCCCTGTTCTTGAATCTCTTTCTTATCAATTTTGTAATCAGGCACAGCATGTCGACATCGAACACTACTAAAATGCCAGCTTTTTTGCTGGACCGGGAGGCACAATAAGAGATGCTAAAGGAATTACAGAAAAAAAGATCAGATTTGAAGGACATTTCTGAAGAATCCAAAGATAAAAGAAATACTTTGAACGCTGAGGCCAGCGCGCTTGCCGCAAAGCGCAACGACCTGAACAAGAAGACAAAAGACCTTATCAACGAAGCCCAGGAACTAAAAGTTCTCAGGGACGAGATTAACGAGAAGGTCAGTGAATACAAGAACAAGCGCGATGAAACCAACGCCAAAGCAAATGATTTGTTTGCAAAGGCAGATTCCATAAGGAAGCAGAACAACCTTGGCGGGCCCTCAATCAAAGCCTTAAGGAAAGATATCGATCGCCTTGAATTCACCCAGCAGACCGAAGTTCTGAGCACAAGCAAGGAAAGAGAACTCGTTGGCAAGATTGCAGAGCTTCAGAAACAATACCATGAGAAAAAAATCCAGCTTGAGGGCAACCTCGAACTGAAAGATATCCTGGATGAAGCCCAGCAAATCAGAGACGAAGCTTCGGAGTTCCACAATGAGCTCGCCGAATATGCCAGGCAGGCCCAGGAATATCACGAGAAGATG
Organism: Methanosarcina sp.; assembly: GCA_041596555.1. Classification (GTDB taxonomy): domain Archaea; phylum Halobacteriota; class Methanosarcinia; order Methanosarcinales; family Methanosarcinaceae; genus Methanosarcina. The sequence continues at coordinate 468 of JBFHIK010000030.1, read as the reverse complement.
ATTAACGCCTTCAAGGAAGCTGACAGAACCAGGGCAGAGTCAGACATTGCACACCGGGAGTTTGTAAAAGCTCAGGAAGCAGCTGACGAACAGCATAAGATTTTCATCAATGCCCAGAAGGAAATCAGAGATCTCGATAAAGAAATTTTCAAGCTTAAAAAGAAAGACAAGGACGGAAAGTCCCGTGTCGTTAAGTCCGAACTTCAGAAGGATGCCAAATCCATTTTCGATAAGTTCAAGGGCGGAGCAAAACTCACTACAGAAGACCTGATGACTCTTCAGCGGTCTGGTTTAGTCTAATCACTCACATAGAATCAATTTTTTCGCTGAAATTTTTAATTTTCGTTGCAAGTGAAGGTCCCAAACCTTTACCTGCACTAATTTTTCTATTACCTGCTTAGTTTTCTGTTATCAGAGCATTACTGGAATCTGCTGCTTGTTTAATGTTGCCTGTTTACTGCCTGTTTA
>JBFHIK010000029.1:0-13139 GCA_041596555.1 Methanosarcina sp. | reverse complement strand
TACAGAATTTAATAATTTTGTTGCGGAGTTTACTATGTATCAAACAAAAAGAAAAAGCATAATCGTTTTCATAGCAGTTCTCACGTTTAATCTCGTGATTACAGGAAATGCAGCAGCTATCGCAATTACGGTAAATAACAATACAAGTCAAGCTGCTGATTTTACATCCATCCAGGCTGCAGTAAATGCTGCAAATCCAGGCGATGAAATACTTGTCAAACCAGGCATTTATGAGGAAAATATTGAGATTACCAAAGCTCTGAGCATTTTTTCCGAATCTGACAACCCTTCTGATACAATCATTCAGGCAGCCGATAGTTCTAAAGACGTTTTAGGCATATGGGCAAATGAAGTGAGCATTAAGGGTTTTAGCATAAGAGGTTCGGACTCAGGTGCCGGGATTCACTTTTATGGAGTTGCTGACTGCCGCATTGAGCATAATATACTCTCGAATAATAGCTGTGGTATCGATCTTTATATGGTTAGCTCAGGTAACACTCTGATTGATAATGATGTTTCATATAGTTTTACAGGCATCAGCCTTGGGGACAGCCAGAAAAATACTCTGAGAAACAACTCTATTTCTTACTGTAGCAGTGGAATTTCACTTTTTGATTCTCCTGAAAACACAATGGAAAATAACGCGGTTTTGGAAAACAATGAAGGTATTTCTCTTACTGGTGAATCAAACGAAAATATTCTGGTTAGCAATACAATAAAATCCAACAAAAAAGTGGGCATGCACATCTACGAAACTTCCAATAACCTGATTTATAACAACTATTTCAATAATGCAGCAAACGTGGAAACTGAACTTGGCGCAGGGGAAAATATCTGGAATACCACGAGATCCGAAGGCACTAATATTGTAGGTGGCTCTTACCTTGGCGGCAACTTCTGGGGAAGGCCTGATGGAACTGTATATCCGAGTGGCGGCAGGGATACTGACCTTGACGGCATCTTTGATTCCATGTATGATATTGAAGGCAGTGGGTTCATTGATTATCTCCCGCTCAAAGAATCAAAGTCCGCGGTAATTACTGTAAGCAACAGTGAAGCCCAGACTGCCGATTTCACCTCCATCCAGGCTGCGGTATACAGTGCATATCCAGGGGATACGATTCTTGTTTATCCGGGCATCTATGTGGAAAACGTAGAGATAAATGTTAAAGACCTGGTTGTTGTTTCTGCATCTGGAAACACTTCAGATACTATAGTTCAGGCAGCCAGCAGCTTAGAGGATGTTTTCTCTGTCACAGCTGACGGAGTGGAGATTAGCGGGTTCAATGTTACAGGAAATATAAGTTCCCTCAATTCCGGAATTCACCTTTATGAAGTTGAAGATTGCCGCATTGAGAACAACGAATTATTTAACTATCAGGGTACTCTTCAGAACTCTGTCGGAAACTATACGCTAGCTTCCGGAAGCAACTCTATCTTAAATCCAGGGTTCGGGATCCGTCTTGATTTCTCAAGCAACAACACGCTTGGCAACAACACAGTCTCATATAGCAATGCCTGTATCCTTTTGCGCAGCTCAAGCGAAAATATACTTCTTAATAACAGGGTATCTAACAGCACTTACGGTATCTGGGTGGATTCTTCCCTCGATAATGTACTGGACAATAATATTGCATCAAACAATAAGATCGGTATATATCTGAAAGCTTCCAGCAGAAATACAGTTGCCAGCAGTACAACTTTTAATAACTCCGGGGCGTGCATCAATCTGTTTGACTCAAGCGAAAACACGGTAAGTAACAACGCAGCCTCAAACAACAGCAATGTCTGTATTATTTTACATAATTCAAGCGGAAACATCCTTGGAAATAATACGGTATTTAACAGCAACTATGGTATCTGGCTGGACTCGTCAAGTAACAGCAATACTCTGAATGAGAACAGGGCATCATATAATAATAAAGTGGGTATTTACCTGAAAGCGTCAAATGAAAATATACTTGACAACAATACAGCATTAAACAACTATAAGTACGGCATCAGTCTATGGAATTCTATTGCAAATGAACTGGAAAACAACACCGTTTCTTACAGTGAGGTCTCCATCCTTCTGCATAACGCCAGCAAAAACGTGCTTGCCAGCAATACGGCATCCGACAGCAGTTATGGTTTCTGGGTTGATTCTTTCAGCAATGAAAACACACTGAGTGACAGCCGGGCACCAAACAATAGAATTGGCATATACCTGAAAGCCTCCAGCAAAAATGTTCTGACAGGCAACAGTGCGAATTTGAATTCTAAGTATGGCATCTGTATGAACTCTTCCAGCAATAACCTGCTTAACAGTAATACAGTGGATTCGAATTCAGGATATGGCATTTGTATTCTGGACTCTAATAACAATACTATCTATAACAACTATCTTAACAACACGAAAAACATCTATTCCGAAAGCAAAAGCACAGGCAATGTCTGGAATGTGAGCAAAAAATCAGGCACCAACATTGTTGGGAAATCTTTCCTGGGTGGAAACTTCTGGGCTTCACCTGAAGGAAATGGTTTCAGTCAGACACATCCGGATGCCGACGGCGATGGCATTTGTGAGGCAGCTTACGATATGGGTAAAGGAAACATTGATTACCTGCCCCTTGCAGGTTCTTTTTAATTTTCCTCTTCCTATTCTCTTTTTTCCTCTTGATTTTCCTCTTGATTTTCCTCTTGATTTTAATCCTAATCTTCCTCAAGGAACTTCTGCAGCCATACAATGTCAAAATATTTCCCAAATTTGGTTCCAACTTTCCGGAATTTCCCGCATTCAATAAAACCATGTTTCAGATGAAAGTTCAGGCTGGCTTCATTTTTCGAGGATACATTTGCAAGGAGGCTTTTCATCTTTTTCTTGCTTGCTTCAGTACAGAGTTTGTTCAGCATCCCGGATCCAAGGCCTTTTCTTGTGTGCCCGGGCAGGATAAAATAGGAAACCACGCCTGTGTGCCGGAAATTCGGGAATGGGAAATATGGTCGGAGGGTTCCGATTCCTATTATTTTGTCCATTTCTTCTATAACATAATAGGGAAAATACTCATGTTCATCCTGTTCTTTCTCACTCTGAACAGATTGATAAAACGCGGGTCCAATCGGAGTTTCGATATAGGCTGCAAAACTATTTTCAACGTAATAGTTAAATACCTCAAGCATTCCGGGGATGTCTTCGGCTGTAGCTTCTCTTATTAAGTACTTTTCGGAATATTTACTTCCTTGCATATACAAGTAGTCTTGAAATTAGTATTTAAATTTTTTTGGTCAGTATCCCTATTTCCTTGAATAACATACTTATATACCTGAAACTTTGCAGTGAACAGAGATTTATTTCTCTACTTCTTTAATTTTTATTATACTCAGGGCTACTTCTGATAGTTCTCCTTTGAATCCTGCAGAGGGCCGCTTCAAGTTTTTATTCGTCTTTATTTACATCTGCTATTTGTCATGATTTATATTTATAATTATTTTTCAGTGCGAATATATTTATATATCTATGTTATTCTACTACTTCCTGCAGGTAGGTATACAAACCCTGTCCTGTGTTTAAGGCCGGATTTTGATGGTTTTAATGGGGCATCAGAGTCCAGATTGCTGAGATAAAATTATTTTTTAACAACTCAGGCAAGATTCAGCCCTGAGAGTAAAAACAAGAGAAAAGGAATTTTCTCAATATATTTCTAAGAAGTGAAAAATAGATGTTCCTGAATGAAACCCGAATTGTAGAAAAGATCTGTGAACTTCCGACTAAACTTGGAGACGTCTCCGAAAGCATCTTTGGAGGCATTAGTACCAAAAATGGTTTGCTGCACAGGCTTGCCGTTCCCGAAGGAAGCGATTCTGACTCGCTTTATCTTTGTGAAGGTCTCTGTAAACCCGTAATTTTAGAGCCTGAACTAATTTATCCCTATGTCTCAGGCACATTTTCCGAGAAATTTGCATTTAACTCTTCACCTTACCGTTTTATGCTGCCTTATGAACTGTCAGACAAAGGCAACAGGAAAGATGGCAGAATAATCCCTCCTCAAGAGCTGAAAGTCAGATTCCCTATGGCATATGGGAGAATCCTGGAATTCAAAAATCAGTTCGATCACGATAACTCTCCTCTTGACTCTGCAGACTACTATAGTGTAAAGGGCAAGAAACTCCTGGAGTACCTTGGCACTCCAAAAATCATTGCTACTGAAGGCTACCGTTTGCAGGCCGCATTTGATGCTTCCGGAAATCATGTCTTTGAGGGCGGCTGTGGTATTGTTCTCAATGACCCGGAAAAATACCCTTATGTAACTGCAGTCCTTAATAGCCAGATTGCCAGATTTTTTCCAGCAGTCTGCGAGTCTGAGATGATTTACTCAAGCTCTGTAACCCCTGCAGCAATCAAACGCTTCCCAATTGTATTTCCCGAAGACAGGCTGATTGGGGACCTGATCTCCAATATTTCCGGCTATCTTATGTTCCTTAACCGGCAGAAGTACGCAGCAGGATACGATGTTTCGGGGTGGCTCGAGGAGCTTACAGGCTTTTATGAGCAGATTTCAAACCTTCTCGTTATGGATACTTACTTTGGAGAAGGTATTGACCCGAAACTTCTGTATGCCCTTGAAGATAATATCCACCCATATGCAGGAGATATGGAATCCGAAAACAGTGAAAGCCTTCTGAGTGTACTCTACTACATTAAGCAGAAGATTTCCGAAACCTCTTCCTTTAAAAATGATAGGTTTGACACGGAATTTTCTGGAATTCTCAGTCTTCTTTAAAATGTGGAAAATCTGAATAACTTCTATTTGAGGTCTATTCAGAATCTCACTTTTTACTTTTTTCTCTCGAACATTTCTAATATTTTACTTATTAATTTTTAATCCAGAGGAAATCTTCGAGAATCATTTCGAACCCCTGCCAATATGGGCAAATAATGCGTGATTTCAGGTCGTTTTATTGACTCCACGTCAGGAAAATAATTTTTTTGTACAGTATATCGGTACAAGAGTGTTAGGGTTCAAAATGCGGGCGAGAAGGCTATTTTTGAATTATGCTAAGCTCAGATCCGGGCTTAAACTGTTCCTGAAAGTAGTTGCCTGGTGACTACAACCGGAACTTCAATAAATTATTTTTGTTGTACGTCCAATTTATTTTTCATTACTTCTTTTTACTACAAAACAAACATTTTTATAGACTCTCTTATCTATATTAATTCATAGTTTGTTAGTTCTTGATATATCAGCTAATATATATAAGTACACATGTATATTTGGCATACACGCGACTGCATATAAGGGGAGCCTGAACGCAAATCTCAATAATCATCAGGAAGAGTGGGGCAAATGGAGATGTCATATAAATTAAAAATATTTTTGTTCATGTTCTTGATATTAAATTACTCATGTGCCGGAGAACTTGGAGTTTCCCGGGACACAAACAGTTCAAAAACGATTAACAATATTAATCAAGGTAATATTCTACTTTTCGCGGGCAACTATTCAGAGAATAATGGTGTTCCGGGAAATGCCTTTATCGCAAAGCTTCAGAATAATGGGACTTCTGACATACTGTATTCAACAATTTATGGGACCCATAAATCAAAAGTCATTTTTGATAATTCTTCGATGGGGTTAAAATATACAACTACAAGAGACTGCTCTCCAGTTTCTTACTTCATACTTCCGGTTGTGGATCCCATCACTAATTTTGGAATAGATCTATACTTAGGATATTTCAAGAAATCTTCAAAGACATACAATTTCTGTAAATGTGCTTCCATTCCACTGATTCACTATCTTGAACAATCTAAACAGGCAGGGTCACTTTATATCTGTGGTTTTACTCCAATGACCAGATGCACTTATCAAATTTCAATGGATATAAATGCGGACGACCCTGAAAGTTTCGTTGAACTCAATAGTCCGGGTTCAAGGATTATAATTACAGAAACAGGTAATAAATCAATCCTGAAAAGCTATTACAAAGGCCCTTCCGGTGAACTTAAACATGAAACCATATTCCTGGAAAATGCCGGTGAAAGATCTGATTTCAAAATAATATTTGACGGATTCAACAAAACAAATACTATTGCCGTAAATGATGGCACAAGCATAGTCACTCCATTTTATGATCTTGAGAGGCAGAAATTGCCTTATGTGGATTTCTCAAACGGGTACATTAAGTTCACAGGTTTTGTCATCGGAAAAGGAACATTTCTTGATGTGAATGTATATAGCATAGACCAGTATGCGGACAGAAAGTTCATAACAGCAATTGGGGATAGCAGAATGCTTGCCTTCGGGCTTGATGGGCCGCATCCGAAAAATACGACGGAACAGGGCATCAACTACCTTAAAAGCAAAGGGGATAAAGGCACAATATGGTTCGATGTAGGACATCTCAAGACGTTCAATGAAACGGATCTTGAATACCTGAGGGGTCTGGTGGAAAACGACTCCTGGGATACGGGCATACACTATTCAAAAGAATTGACCCTTCTTCCCCTCGAAGAAGCATACAGATTAATGGATGATGAGTATTTGTACGTCTATGAGACAATAGGGGAGAAACCGACAAACTGGTGTTCGCTTAGAAATAGTGATAACATTACACACGCAATTTATGCATATGAAAACCTGGGAATGGTCTGGAGGAATGGAAACTCGGGGGTTCATGCTGAACAGAGTGTCGGAAACCTGGACGATGATACCTGGGGATGGTGGGAAACAGCGTCATCGGCAGGGATGGCATATCCGGTTTTTACCCACCAAACCGATAAAGATCCCTCTATAGTGTACTCTATAAGCTACCCAAAATTCCAGACATGGGCTGATAACTACGATTCAAAGAATGTATCCATAGTATCGTTTTACGAATATTACATGGTAAATAGCAATACATACGATGCATTTTTTGATTCCATGGAATATAAGGATGATTATTTCACTTTCAGGGCAAACACAAATGGTGTCGATGCACTAATAAATGTAAATATAAGTGCCGGGAACAATACGCAGGTTTACGACAATACCTCGGGTGAATTCCTCGGTTACAGGGTTGAAGGGGATAGATCAATCACATTCCAGGTTGAAAACAACCACACTTACAACATATATCCAGGGGGCACGGAACAGTGATAGTTCCACTAAATAACGAAATGCCGATATATGTTGTTTTTTAACAATAAGGCGTGAAGTCCCCTTCCTCAAAAATCTGAGTTTACAAAGATTTTTGGGAGAAGTAGTTCACAACATAATATTGTGATTTATCCCACAATTATTTCCCTTTTTTAATTATTTTTTTGCGGTTGTATATCGGATATAGTTGTATATCGGGTACATAAGACTCACTATTTCACCGGATCATTTCGTAGTATCAATGAAGGAATTGCAATTTCCTCCACTCTTAACCATTTACGTCTCATGCCATTGTGTCCATGCCATTGTGTCCATGCCATTGTGTCATGCCCTGGACTATCTATTTATTTTATATGTGTTCCCTACTTTTTCGATACAACACGGTTAGATTTTTGTGAAATATTTATATATATTGACCTTTTCTAACCCATGGGGTAAAAGTGCTCTCAGGGCATAATGCTAAGTTTTCCATCTGGAATCACTGAGACCGTAAAAGGTTCAGATCTTTGCTGTGCAAAAGGATTTATTTCTATGGCTCCGAATGCTGCGGGAGCCCGGGGGTCAATCCAGGCAGTTTATTCCCCTCCTTAATGCTCGAAAATTTTAACGAAAAACGATAGCCTTGAGAGAATTTTTAGCCTTTATAGAGCCGTATTAAAGGGGCTGTTTATTAGAAATTAATACGTAAGGTCCGGTTCCTTTCAGATTTTTTTCTCTATTGGAACTGCATTTCCGTTTCCCTTTTTGTTTCCGGGATCGGTTTTGAATGCTTGAAACTGACCTGCATAAATATGTTGATGAAAAATGAAAAAGTCCGTTCATATCTAAATCCCGGGCTTCTAAAGAAGTGAAACCAATCATGTTCTGGAGTAAAAACAATATTATAGATAAAGTAAGCAAGATTTCGAACACACTGGGTGATATTTCAGCAGATATTTTTTGCGGGCTAAATACTGACAGCGAATATCTACACAAATTAAGCCTTTCGGAAGAAGATTCCCATGAAACTCCTTATAAATGTATGGGCATGAACAGGGAGATAAATCTCGAACGAGAACTCGTATATCCGTTTATAGACAGTGCCTTTTCTAATGAATATGCGGTCCATCCCTCTTCTTATTGTTTCATGCTGCCTTACGAGATTAAAGCCGATGGCCTGAGGAAAGAATGTCGGCTCCTTGAACCCGAGGAATTGAAGGCAAGGTACCCCCTGACATATGCCCGGATTACAGATTTTAAAAACAATTTTAAGCATAATTCCAGTCCTCTTTCATCTACAGATTACAGTGTTGGAGGCAGCAAACTGCTGCAGTACATCAATACCCCGAAAATTGTTGTTTCGGATCACTACAGTTTGCAGGCTTCTTTTGATGCAGCAGGAAACAGTATATTTGAAAAAGGCTGTGGAATCGTGCTTCAAGACCCTTCAAGATATTTTTACGTTCTTGCTGCACTTAATAGTTCAATTTCAAGGGTCTTTTCCGAGATCTGCCAGAAGGACCGGATTTGTAATGGGAGCCTTACTCCGGGAGTTTTAAGGCGTTTCCCTATTGTTTTTCCTGATGAAAAAAACCTTGAATCTCTGATAAGCACACTTTCCAGCTATCTGGCCTATATTCATGGACAGATTTACCGGACTGCTCCTCCTTACACTCCCGGAAGTGAAGATTACGAGCTTCTAAAATTCTATGAAAGACTCGTAAATCTCCTTGTGCTGGACACTTATTTTACAAAAGATCTTGATCCCAGATTCCTGGAAATTCTGGAGGAAAATATAGTTCCTTTCGGAGAGCATTCAGGGTGTGAAAACGTTGAAGTCTCCGGTTTTGAAGATTCCAGATGTTTTATGAATGAGCTGCAGGCTGTAAAGCAGAAAATCCTGGACACACCAGATTTTGGAAAGTGCAGGTTCAACAGTGAATTTACCAATATCCTCGCAACTCTTAAAAACAATGGGGTCTGGTAAGCAAATAAATAGTAATTTTTCTGGAGTTTTCCTTTAAGAACCTCTACCTTTTCGGCCAGAGGTCGGGCAATGCAAAGTTTGCATTGAACCCCCTAACTATTTATTTGATAGATAAAGGGGGATTGATTTCCGAGGTTACTGTTGTCAAACTCGAACAACAGCCTGTGTCTTTTATCTGTAGAACGGGGTCTGCAGGTAAATAGAAGGTTTAACTGTTTAACCTCGTATTTTTCTTCTTTTTTCAAATCTTCATTTAGAACCAACTTTATGCGGGTTAACTCTCTGAAAAGCATATAATATAATAAGAAGAAAGTTATAATGTATGTCTAATAAGAAGAAAGGTTCTAATGTATGGAGAAATCTCACACCAAATTTAAAGATTGGGACTCCGTTTAAGGAATCTTCGCAGGTGATGGAAAGTAAGAATACTCTGGAAAACTTAAGGATTTTCAATGTTCAGTTAATCTCTCGGGAAAGTATAATCTGAAACTTATTTTCGAGATGCATTTCTCTCTGCATTTAATACATAAATTTATATGATAGTATTTGTTTAACTATTAAAAACACCTTGTGTTTTTTTACTTCTATTTTCTGATTTCCCCCCTTCGCATAACAACAATTGAGAAAAGGAAGGTCGTCTTATCAGCCTGCAAATCCAAATCGCTGCGTTGCCCTATATGGGGGCATTAATTTTTTCAGGGCTTATATCCACTTTGCTTGCAATTAAAGCATATAAAGCCTTTAATTACCGCAGTTCGCCTTTTGCAAAGCATTTTACATTAATTATGCTCTGCATGGCTATCTGGTCCGTGAATTACGCTTTTGAACTCGGGCTCGAGGGTATTGAGTATAAGTCTATATTTGCCCGTCTCCAGTACCTGGGGATTGCCTTCGCTCCTGTAGCGTGGTTTTTATTTGCAGCCGAATACTCTGGAGTATGCAGGCAGTTTGCACGAAAGTATGAGAAACTGCTTTTTCTTTTGCCATGCATTACAATCCTGCTGATGCTCACAAACAGCATCCATGGACTGTATTTTAAAGGTTTCAATCTTGATACTTTTGGAGGATTTAATCTCCTTGTAATTGATCATGGGCCATTTTTCTGGACTTTTTATATGTACTCCTCTGTTTTGATAATGCTTGGACTCTTTTTATTTTTCAGGCAGTTTATCAACCTTATCGCACCTAACGGAACCCATGCAGCCATTGCCCTTATTGCAGCCTGTATTCCAGTGCTTGCAAATACACTTCACATAGCAGATATCTGGCTCTTTGAATTTATTGATCCGACTCCCTTTTCCTTTACAATAACTGGATTTATTCTCTTCTGGGGCACAATCCAGCATGAGTTCCTTAATATTATCCCAGTTGCTAGAGAAAGTGTGATAGAATCCATGAGCGATGGGTACATTGTTGTGGATCTTTCAAACTCCATAGTGGATATTAATAAAGCCGCACTTGAACTCGCCGGAAAAGTAAGAAAAGAGGCTCTGGGGAAAAACTTAAATGGTTTTTTCGGAGAGGGGGTAGAGATTTTAGGTGATTCGTCTGAAGGAGGTTTTGGCAGAGAAATCTCACTCAAGAGTGGTTTGGAAACAAAGTTCTTCAATGTCAGTGTCAGTCCCCTTACGGCAAGGGACAATGAAGAGGGCAAGCTGGTAATGCTCCACGATATCACGGAAATATATCGGTATCAAGAAGCTTTGAAACAGGCAAACACGAAGATAAACCTCATGAGCAATATTACCAGGCACGATATTCTCAATCAGGTGAATGTAATTTCAGGGTATACCGAGTTGATCTCGGAAGTGCTTCCTCCAGACGTAAAAGAAGACCGCAGGATTTTAAAATACCTCCGAAATCTTAACAAAGGGATTGAAATAATCCATAACCAGATCATTTTCACAAAGGATTACCAGGAACTCGGAGTCGTTTTCCCTACCTGGCAGTCTATAAGCAATATTGCAAAAGAAGCGGCATTTTCTTTTTCCGGGCAGGGATTGAAGTTTTCCATAGAGGATAACGGCCTTGAAATATATGGCGACCCCCTGCTCAAAAAAGTTTTCTACAACCTGTTTGACAATGCAAGAAACCATGGAGAGCACGTCAGTGAGATTGATGTAAGCTCTCATATAGAAGGGGAAAGTGTTGTAATCGAAGTGAAGGATAACGGCATAGGGGTTCCTCCTATCATGAAAGAGCATATTTTTGAGAAATCCGTTGGTAAAAATACCGGGCTTGGTCTTTTCCTCGTCAGAGGCATACTTTCCATTACAGGCATGGAAATTACTGAAACAGGAATCGAAGGGGAAGGCGCAAGATTTGAAATTCGCGTACCGCCGGAAAACTGGCGCAGAGCTTCTTCTCAATAAGGGGTATTGAACCTTAAACAAGAGTTTCTCAGACTGAAAAACAAAATTAAAAAAAGTTTTTGCTGCAAATGCAATGCCTATAGCTGTCCCTTCCATTATACTATCCAGTGCAGGCCCAAGAATAAAAGCCCCATAAAGGCTTCCAAGGGTGACACCTATGGAAAAAGTAAGTGCCAGCCACTATTTCTCCTGCTTATGTTCATCCTGTTTTCCCAGTTAATTTTTTCTTCAGTTAATCTTTTCTCCCAGCTAATTTTTTTCTCCCAGTTAATTTCTATTCACCTTCTGTGAGGTTTTTTAATTTATATCTTTTTATATTCACGTTTTGTATATTATACAATAACAAATATCCTCTTAATCATTCTTTGAGTTGACAGCTGAATTTCAACAATCATAGTATCTCTGCATTATATCTGGTGAGCAAAATGAGTGAATTTACCCTGAATACAAGATTTGGAAAGGCACTGAAAGGCGAATCCCTGGATATGGTCCCTGTTTGTTCGGTAACCCAGACCGGTACTGTAGATCTTATGGAAATGACAGGAGCTTACTGGCCCCAGGCTAACTACGACTCCCACAAGATGGCGGCACTTGCCCTGGCAGGTCATGAGATTGCAGGGTTTGAGAACGTACGCTGCCCTTTTTGCACTACAGTGCTTGCAGAAACTCTAGGCTGTGCGGTAGCTGAAGGTAGTGTAGATATACAGCCTTACGTGACTGATTTCCCCTGTAAGAAAAAAAGTGATGTTAAGGAGATTTCAGTCCCCGGTTCGCTTCTTGAAAGCAGGCGAATAGCAACAGTTCTGGATGCGGTTGAAATTATGAAGACTAAAGTCGGGAAAGATATTCCTGTTGTTGCGGGGCTCGTGGGTCCTGCTGGACTTGCCTCTATGCTTGCGGGCATGAAAAATTACCTTATGTGGTTTGTGACAAATCCGGAAGTTGTTGAGGAACTGATGGGAACTCTGACCGAAGTCTGCATTGAATATGCAAATGGTTTGCTGGAGAGGGGTGCAGATGCCGTAGTGCTTATAGACTCAGAAGCAGGGCCGGATATTATTGCTCCTCAGATGTTTGAAACGTCTGTTTTTCCACTCCACAGAAAATTCTGCAGAGAGGTCCCAGGTTTAAAAATACTCCATATGTGTGGGGACGCCACAGCCGTTCTTGACCCAGTGGCAGATGCCGGATTTGAAGGAATCAGCATTGAAGAAAAGGTGGATGTCAGTTTTGCAAAGAAAATTGTGGGCAGCCGGGTACGCCTGATCGGAAATGTATCCCCCTCTGATACCCTGCTGACAAAAGGGCCTGAAGAGGTTATAATTGAAGCCCGGGCATGCCTTGAAGACGGAATCGATATTCTTGCTCCGGGCTGTGGGCTTGCTCCCCATACTCCACTCGAGAATATAAAAGCGCTTTTCAGGGCAAGGGATGAGTTTCACTCTTTGTGAATCTTCCGAAGGGGCTCGCGGAAGGGACCGGGTTTTTGTTCTTTTATAAGATTCGGGGGAGTTCCTCCATTTCTTTTTCTGGAAGCTTCTCCGAGTCATTAAGGCTTATAATTGCTGCAGAGCCCATAATCAAAGCACAACCTGTAAGAGTTTCTAAAGACAGTGCAATTCCAAGCACAGCTATGTCAAAAAATACTCCACTTACAGGTTCTATCAGGGAAAGGAGGCTTCC
>JBFHIK010000028.1:0-13468 GCA_041596555.1 Methanosarcina sp. | reverse complement strand
TTGCCAAACCTACGATACCTATATATATTTATAGGAAATGGGCTTTTCGATCAAACAAATTTATCCTCCCACTTTCTATCCCCTATAAAAAGGAGGTCTTCGGCATTACAAAACATATAAACGCCTGTGCACTGGATAACAGACAGATTGAGGAGATTACTCTGGACGACCCCTATACTGTACCTTACCGGGGCATTTATGCGGTCTGTGACGCGAAAAACGAGTATGCGGAGATTATGGAACACTCCAACTGCTACAGCGGAGCAGCCTGGTCCCTTTACCATTATGCAAAAGCTCCTCTTATCCTGAAAGCCCGTTCAACGGGAAATATGATCCGCTATTTAATGAAAACCGGAACCTCAAAACTCGAACTCAAACCCTCGGTTGCAGCCGCAGGCATAGAATCCGTTATCGTGCAGGGGGACGAAGTAGAGATAACCTATGCAGGGCTGGGAGGCGGAGGCGTTGGTGCAACCCGCTGCAGAGCACTTGCAGACGGAGTTCTGCGCTACAGGATTTCCGAATCAGGAGGAGAACGCTGTGCTAAGGGGACAGTTGTGGTTCCCCGCAGGGACCGCGTCCTTATAGGCATAGATGACACCGATTCAAAGGATGTAGGAGCCACCTGGACTCTGACCCATAACATCGCAAAGGAACTGGACTGCCAGGAAGCCGTTTACCTCTCCCATGCCCTCGTCCAGCTCTTTCCTGTTCCGGAAAAGACTCAGAACTGCATGTCAACGGTCCTGGAATTCGGCTGTGTGGACGAAAAAGCAAAGTCAAGGCTCGTAGACTCTTTTAAAAAAGCCCTTGAAAAATACAGCGCATCCAGAGAAACAGGGCTTGTAGTACTATCTGATTTTTATGCAAAAGGGCTTTACTCATACAGCAACCGCTGCCGGACCGAAAGGGTCTCGAAGGTAGACACCCTGCACTGCGCCGAAGAAAACAATGTGGAAGTCCTGCTTGACGGCAACGGGGTAATAGGTGCTCTTGCCGCCCTGCCCTGGTTCGCAAGACCCGAAGAATCCATTATTCCCGGAACAGAAATAAAGCCAATAAGCATGGAAAAAACTATTTAAAAACTGTTTAGAAACTGTTTAGAAACTGTATAAAACCTGTATAAAACCTGTATAAAACCTGTATAAAACCTGTTCAAAACCTGTTTAAAAACCAATTAAACGGTACCGGAATCTATCGAAAATCCTATCATTCCCGAAAGGGGGGGTCGACTTGAATGAAGAAACAGCGCTATGTAACGGGTTTGAAGCCCTTTATTTTGCAGCCATTGACAGTGATGTCACACTTATAACAGGAGTTCCCGGATATCCTGTTACCTCCCTGATGGAACTTTTTTTGAAAACAGATAATTCATCAACTTCATCAATTAAAACAGATAACTCATCAACTCCAACACGCAGTTCAACTTATAGCGCCAGATGGCTTACAAACGAGAAAGTTGCGCTGGAAATAGCACTCGGAGCGTCGGTTTCAGGCAAAAGGGCTCTTGTGCTTGTAAAACACGTTGGGATGAATCTGCTTTCCGACCCCCTTATAACCTCGGTGACGCACACTATAGGTGCAGGGCTGGTAATCATTGCAGGGGACGACCCCGGAGTAAAAGGCTCTCAGAATGAGCAGGACTCCCGCTGGTATGGCAGGATCGCTGAAGTTGCAGTATTTGACCCGGTCGATCCCGATGCTGCATACAGAACCCTCCGGCGGGCTTACGAACTTTCAGAAGAAACCCATGTCCCGGTCATTATAAGGGTAACCGCAGGCCTGGAGAAAAGCAAAGGAAAAGTCCGGCGCCTTTCCGCATCTTCAGCAGTTCACCCCGGGTTTGACCGCTCGATCTGGGGCCTCCGGATGGTGGAAAAACACCAGCATTTTCATTCTCAAGTTTACCCGGTGCTTGAAGTTGAAGCCGAAAACACCGACCTGAACGAAATTAAAGAAGGAAAAGAAGAGATCGAAGCAGACGTACAAACTCAAGAATATAGAGGGGTTGAAAGTAGAGGGGTTGAAAGTAGAGGAGTTGAAAGTAGAGGGGTTGAAAGTAGTGGGACTGAAAGTAGTGGGACTGAAAGTAGTGGGACTGAAAATAAAAGGGTTAAACGGATTGGAATTATCTCCTCGGGTTTTGCGGCTTCAATTGTGGAAGATACGCTGAAAAAATCAGGCTGCTATCCCGGAGTTTCTCATCTGGTTCTCTCCCTTGTAAATCCCCTTCCTCTGCAGAAAATCGGGAATTTCCTTAAAAATAACCGAAGGGTACTGGTAGCTGAAGAATCAGAACCTTTCATAGAAGAGCAGATCCGGATTTCAGGCAAAGTCTACGGGAAAAAAACGGGACACCTCCCATACGGGCAAATAATGCCTGAAGATATCGAGTTTGCCCTTGAGCACATAGAAGAAGAAACAGCCCCGGTTCCCGTAGATTCTGTTCGCACCGAATCAGGGAAAAAAGACAGGGCTACCATCTGCAAGGACTGTCCATATCTTCCTCTTTACCGTTTTCTCCGCGTACCTGACGTCCAGGTTGCCGGAGACATGGGATGTTCGGTCCGGAGTGCCCCTGAACCTCTTGCTGCAGTTGATGTCAGCTTTGCCCTGGGCTCAGCAATCTCGGTCGCCTGCGGTTTTGAGAAAAAAGGCATAGCCGTAATCGGAGATTTTGCCCTTGCCCATTCCGGCATCCTCGGGCTCTTAACTGCTGCAAGCGAAGGTTATGAAGTGCTCGTGCTTGTGCTCCAGAACGAAGTTGCAGCCATGACAGGAGGGCAGAAAGTCCCTGACCTGCGAAAAGTGGTAGAAGCGATTGTGCCTGATGTGTCTTTTTTTGATTTAGATGGAGAAGAAAGAATAGAAGACTCAGACAGGGAAAAAGAGAGCAAAAGTAATACAGAGCAGGAGACAGGAAAGGAAATAGGAAAGGAAATAGGAAAGGAAATAGGAAAGGAAATAGGAAAGGAAATAGGAAAGGAAATCGGAAAGGAAGGAAAAAAACCGGCCCCTATTTCAGAACTTTCGGATCTGATAAAGGAAAA
This sequence comes from Methanosarcina sp., assembly GCA_041596555.1. Lineage (GTDB taxonomy): Archaea > Halobacteriota > Methanosarcinia > Methanosarcinales > Methanosarcinaceae > Methanosarcina. The sequence continues at coordinate 10,418 of JBFHIK010000028.1, read as the reverse complement.
ACTCGCCCTTCCGGGAATTTCAGTTATTTTTATAAAAGGCCAGTGCAGAAAATACTGAGACATTGGGCTCTATTATTTTAACTTGCTTTAATTTTTGAAGTACCTGAATCGGGAATACATTCAGACACAGATTTTTCTACCGGTTTTATTTTGTAGATTTTCTCTCCTTCTTTCGTATAGTCTTCTTTCTTTATAAGAAAAAAAGTTAAAGGGAAAATTGTTTTTTCCTCTCTGTATCAACGGTTCAGGTTTTTGTCTTCCTTTATCCTCCTTACTTCTTTTTCAACAGGAACAGTACGGATAAAATTCCCGCAACTGCAAAGACAAAACCAAAACCCGGACTTTTCTTTTCTGAGGTTGTATACGGAACGTCGTTCCCCATTATTTGTTGTGCATCTGCTTCAGAGCCGGAAGTTTCTGCCGGCTTTATCGTAATGGAACCTTTCTTTTCCCCTGTAATCGAATAATAGGAAAAGCCCGGGGTTTCAGCCCTGAAGTAGAGGAATTCGTCATCTCCCCCGGTTTTTTCAGTCGTAAGCGGGGTCCAGGCATTTTCATGGAAGCGGTTCAAAACGATGCTTGCTTCATCGATCCTATTTTCTTCCATCCAGTTGCGAGGGATCTTGAAGTTGATCACGGCATTTTCAAAAGTACCGGATTCCCCGAAGAACTGGCTCCCGATAACGAGGTTCATGTACTGGTAAACCACGCCTTCCGGACTTTCCAGAACCGTTTTTGGCAGACCGCTCAGAGTCTCCACTTTCCCGGTCACAGTCCCGGCACTGGTCCCTGAAACAAAGCTGATTTCCGTAACACTGCATCCGGGTTCACTGAAGGTAAACTCTGCCTGCTGACCTGCGAGAACCTGCTGCCTGGAAACACTTGCATCCAGGACGTTGACAGAAGGAACTCCTGAAACACCTCCAAAAATGGCTGACCGGCTCCCACTGGTCCCACTTTGTTCTTCTTCTACTTCTTCGTCTGTTTCTTCATCTACTTTTTCTCCATCATTGGCATCTTCAGGAGGATTGTAGAGAGGGAGGGTGTCAAACTGGGTTTCAGATCCCGGAATCTCGTAAGGAACATCACAGAACCCATCTCCATCGACATCCGGAGTGGTTTCGGAAAAACCTGTCTCCTCCGGGTTTGCCCAGCAGTTGCCTCCGATATACGGGTCCCCAAGGATATTTGTCCCTTCGGTCCTGCTGGCGTTCCATATATTTCCGGCACATTCTCCAGAGAAGAGAATATTATCCGGGTTCCGGAAGAGATTGTTGTAAATGCTGTTGTTCCCGGAAGCGTAGAGTCTCAGCCCATCCGAATTTTCTGACAGGTTGTTGTTCCGCAGGATATTGATTTCTGAACGATATAGGTAAATGCCCATATAATTCCGGTCTGCGGTGTTTTCCAGAAGAGCATTGTTGTTTGAACGGGAGAGAGAAATACCCTGGTCATTGAGGCTAATGATATTGTTCTCAAAGCTCGAGTTTGTCGTGTTGTAGAGGAAAAGGCCGTACATGTTGTGCTCAAGCACCTGGTCCCTGACCGTTATGTTCTCGCAGTCAACAAGATACACGGTCCCTGCATTGGAAGAAGCATCGAGCACCCTGTCTGATTCCCCTACAAGGTAGAAAATGGGCTTCCCGTCCACACGGTTGCTGGTATCGATATCGATCCCATCGCTTCCTGAGATAGCTTCTGCTCCGAAGTTGTATTCGTTGCCTGAAAGAAGGTTGTTTTTCAGGGTACAGGAATCAGCGAACAGCATGAGCCCAACCTCGTTTTCCGAGATTCTGTTGTTATTCAGGTCGTTATTTTCCCCTAAAACAAAATAGATTCCATAACTATTATTCTCAACAGTGTTGTTTGAGCAGTTGCTACTGTCATCGGCCAGACCCAGAATCCCATACATATTGTCGGATATTGTAAGGTTGTACAGGGTGGAATTAGAAGATTCGGCGAGGAAAACCCCGCACCCGTTCTTTTCGAGCACCAGATCCCTTACCGTTACGTTTTCACAGCCTACCAGACAGACAGTACCGGCATTTGAAGCCGAATCGAGGACAAGGTCAGACTCTTCCACGAGGTAATAGATTGGCTTGCCATCCACCAGATTGCTGGTATCGATATCATTTGGAAGAAGATCTCCAAACCCGAAATATTCGTCCATGAAGTTGAAAGTGTTGTCCTGCATTGAATTGTTTCTCAGGACATTTGCCCCTGAACCTGAGAGCCAGAACCCTAATTCGGTACTTTCGCTTATGGTGTTGTTGTGCAGATCGTTTTCATTACTCCTGTCCAGGACCGCAATCCCGTATCCATTATCCTGCAGCTCGTTTCCGAAGATTTCATTTCCTGAGGCTTCCTCAAGCCAGAGCCCACAGGTAGAGACAGAACTTATGCTGTTATTGCCTGCTGAGTTGTTATCGGAACCCTTAAAGTAAACTCCAAATCTTCCTCCAGTCACGGTATTTCCTGAAAGGTTGCAGTTTTCGGACTCGCTTAACCAGAGCCCGAAATAACTGTCAGAAAGGACATTCCCGCTTAAACTGCAGCCGGATGCCTCTTCTATGTAGATCCCTGCCGCGCTGTCCTCCGAAGCTCCGGACACGGTAAACCCGCTGATCGTCACGGAATCAGCCGTCACGTTGAAGACATGTTCTTCGGGATCAGCCGCACGGACAATTGTGTCTTCAGGGTTCCCTGAAGAAGAAATAATGCTGACCGATTTATTTACCTTCACGTTTTCCGTATAAGTGCCCGGGCTTACAAGAAGCGAGTCCCCATCCCACGCAGCATCTACAGCTGCCTGGATCGAGGAAAAAGCTCCGGCTCCGGAACCCACAGTGAGGGTAAGCGGAACGCCAGGTTCCCTGCAGATGGGCAGGTAATCCTTACTTCCTGTCATGGAGTTAATAACGTAGGGAGTATCTCCAATCCCATTCCCGTCAGCATCAGAGCCTATATAATCGCTCCAGTAGTTTCCTGAAGTGGTATTCCAGGTATTGTGGCTCGTGTCTTCAACGTTTTTTGTGTTGTTGAATGAATTTCCGTATAGAGTGTTATTTGTAGCTACGGTAAGCCAGATCCCGAGTTCCGAGTTATTTGAAACCGTGTTGGAATAAAGGACATTATCCGAAGTCAAAGCTTCTCCGGTCCAGCCCTGAAGAGTAATGCCACAAACATTTTCCGAAGCGGTGTTCCCTGAAAGGGTATTGTGCTGGCTTATGGTCAGGTCAAATCCGCTTTCACTGTTCGAATTTGCAATGTTTGCTGTCAGGGTGTTGTATTTCGAATCAAAAAGACAGAGCCCTAGAGTATTGTAAGAAACAATATTTTCCAGGAAAGTGTTGCTATTGGAGTAGGCCGCATAAATTCCGGAATAACTCCCTATGGCATTGTTTCTGCGTATAATGTTATTCCGGGACTCGGAAAGATAGATGCCGTATGCCGAATTTCCGGACAGGGTGTTGTTTGCAAGACAGTTTCCTGAAGAGGCCGTCAGGTAAATTCCCCGCGAATTGCCCGATAATTCGTTGCCTTCTACCGTACTGTTTCCGGAATCCTCAAGGTACACTCCATACCGGTTGCCTGAGAACGTATTGTTTTCGATTGCTGCTTTTTCCGTTCCTGAAAGGTAAACCCCAGACCGTCCGTTCCGGAACACCAGGTCCCGGACTGTTACGTTCAGGCAGTTAAGCAAACAAACAGACCCTGCATCAGACCCTGCATCAGACCCTGCATCAGACCCTGCATCCAGAACATAGTCGGAGACTCCGGAAAGGATGTACAGGGGCTTTCCATCAAGCAGGTTGCTTGACTCCACATCAGGCACGCTTTGCGAAGAACAGTCTCCTTCAATTCCAAAGTTGTAATAGTTTCCGTCCATTCTATTGCCGGAGAGAGATTCCCATTTGGAATCTTCAATGTAAAACCCGTAGTAGTAGTTTGAACTTGCGGAGTTGTCCGTGAAATTTAAACCGGGGGAATTTTTGATGTAGAACCCGTATTCATTTTCTGATGAGCTAATGTTCTCAAAGTGAGAATCCACAGTATTGTAAAGATAAAGCCCGTAGTAGTTTCCTGTGAGGTTCAGGTCCCGGACTGTTACGTTCTGGCAGTCAATACAATAAACTGTCCCTGCATCCGAACCTGAATCCAGGATAAGGTCACTTTCGTTTACAAGATAGTAGATAGGCTTGCCCTCAACTGTGTTGCTTTCGTCAATGTCCTGTTCGGTTGAAGCAGATTTAATTGCAAAATTATAAGAGTTGTTTTCCATCCTGTTGTTTCTCAGGCTATTCCCTTCAGACCAGGACAGATCGATTCCAAACTTATTGGATTCGGCCCTGTTTCCATTCAGGGTACCGTTTTCTGAACCAGGTGCGTAAATCCCGCAATAATTGTCCGAAAGCACGTTTCCACTTATGTTGCAGTCCTTTACCTCATAGAGATAGATTCCGGCGGTGTAGTAGGAATAAGAAGAAAAAAGTTCAGACCCTCCACTTACGGTAAAACCTGAAATGTTAACTGCATCTGCCGTTACGTAGAACACGGAATCTTTCGGGTTTGCAGCTTTTACTTCCGTGTACTCCGGTCCAGACTCGGAAATGATTGTAACAGCCCTATCAACATCCACGTTTTCCGTGTAAGTGCCATTTTTGACAATGATTGTGGCATAGGGGGAAGCAGCGTTAACCGCAGCCTGGATGGAAGTAAAGTCAGCAGTCCCGTCATCGTCCACATAGAGTAGAGAAGAGTCAGTTACGCGGATCCATTCCGTTTTTTCAATAATGTTATTGCCATATTCGTTTTCCACGCGGAGTGTTACATTATACTTACCGGCTTCCGAATAGGTATGGGCTGGAAAACGGGCTGTGGAAATGTTTCCGTCCCCAAAGTCCCAGTACCAGGTTGTGGGGGAAAGGGTACTTGCATCAATAAATCCGACCGTGAGGGGGACCGGGCCCGATGTCACATCAGCCGTGAAGGCAGCTTCCGCTGCATCGCTCCGGTTTGTGAAGGCTTTAATACAGACGTTCATGTTTTCCACAGCAAGGGCAGTGTCTACCCAGCTCTCCCCGTCCGGGCTGAAGAAACTCTCTCCGGGATTTGCCCTGGCTTTACTGCTGTGCCCTTTCATCGGGTATTCAACTGCCACAGGGAAAGAATAGCCGGGGGTCGTAAATTTTACAACTACTGAAAAGTTCTGTCCGGGCTCAAGCGGGATTCCGGATTCCAGGGAAACCGTGTGGTAACCCGCAAAGGGGATCGTCCCATTAACAGAAGTTTCTGCTCCAGCAGGATTTATGGGACCGGAAACCGGATCTGTGTAGATGTAGATTTCATATCCGGTGCTGGTGGCAGGGGTATAGAAACTCACGGCTTCAACGGTCTCGGCTTCTTCGGCTGTAAAGACATTAGCTGCCCAGGCTATGCTGCTTCCTGAGGACCCGATGCTTTCAACCCAGCCCAGTGGGTCGTACTGGTACACGTGAGAATAGGAACTGAGATCTTCGGTTGTATGAACGACATTCTCGTTTCCGATGACAGTATCATAGTACGAAATATAGAAGAACCCCTCCTCTCCCCAGACGGTACCCCAGGAATTTTTGACAATGAATGCCCCGTCTCCCGGAGCTGCAGGGGTGAATTTGTTTCGGTCAAAAGAATCGTCCCAGCCTGCGATGCCTATCATATGGTTTGCACAATTCGAGCCTCTATAATAATAACTGCAGTTGACAGCATCATAAGAATCGTCAGAATAGTAAACTACAGAGTCAACTGCCCCGTAATTCATAAGGGCCCATTTGATCAGGTCGTTATCTTCTGGTCCGCTTCTCGCCGGGAGATAGAGTACTTCCGGTATACGTTTTAAGGAAGAAAGGTCTGTTGAAGAAACCCCGGAGTGAGGGTCGTAGGGATCATCAGTTTCACTTATCGGACCGCTCCAGCGGGCAAAGTAAGCCGTAGTCATAAAAGCGTTTCCGCCGTCATCAAAAGTGCGGTCAAAACCTTCAGGATACTCCTCAGAAAGCAGGTTTTTGATGTTGTTCTCGGAAAAGTCCATGTTTTTTCCTTCTGATCCGAGAATGTAAGATTCAAGGGATGCATAAGCTCCAAATGCCCAGCAACTTCCTGCGTCTTTCTGGTCCCGGACAGGGCTCACACGCCCGAGTGTCCGGAGGTCGTAAGAAGCAGGATAACTTCCCACACCGGACAAACTTTCAACAGTTTTCAGGTGGGAGAGGTCAACAGGGGCCGGAGTAAGACCCATACTCAAATTTTTGGTTCCCTCGTCAGAACCCTCACCCGAGGTCAGAAACACCCTTTCCTCATTCGACTCTTCATTATCCAGATACTCTTCAAATTCGGGATTCAAAGGAGCAAGTGAAAAGAATCCTGATGAATCATTTCCGGATAGAATTGATTCATTATGTTCAAGAGACACAACATCATTATTTTCAAATGAAATTGACGAATTATTTGTATATGTTATATCTCCATTTTCAATATAGTTCAGATTTTCTGAAACTGCTGACGCTTGCCCTGGCAGGAAGCATAGTGCAGCAATAATAGTAATTATAATGATTTTTTTTAGCATTTTATCCCTTTATATTATTTATTTTGTTTTGTAAATATATAAAAGTTAGATCACACAGTACGCTTTATAAGCGGCTTAAATGTAAAATAATCAGTATATATAAAAGAATTACAGTAGAAATATATAGATAAATTAATGGCTAAACTATTGAATATTTTATATGTTTTATGCGTGATAAGTGTTTTTATATTTTCATGCTTGTCTGAGAAAAGTTGCTTCAAAGAAAAGGCTTCAGGGGTAAATTTATCGCAAATAAAGCAAATAAATGATAAAATACGAAATGGATTAAAGGCTTAAATCGGGATAAGGGTGAAAGTTTGAAAGCACTGGTTATCATAGACATGACAAACGATTTCGTGTTTGAGAAATACGAACATGAAGGCAGAGAATACGAAGGCAGCCTCGTGGCTCCGCTGGGCAGGACAATCGTTGGTCCGATAGTGGAACTTGTTAAAAAAGCCCTCAGCAGGGTAAACACCGCTGTACTCAGGCTTCCTAAAGACCACTACAACGCTTTTACAAATCCGAGACTCGAACTGGAACTTGCGGAGCTGGGCATTGACGAGGTATTCATAACAGGCCTGGTTGATGAGGTCTGCATCTACCACAACACTCTCGGCTTTCTTGAGAGGGGCTTTCGAGCAAACGTCGTAAAGGGCTGCACGGTCCCCTTTGAAGACGAAAAAGGAAAAAAAGCCCTGGGAGAACTCAAAGCCTGTGGAGCAAAACTGGTAGACGCTGTCCCTGAGGACATAGGGATTATCCTGCTCCTTGAAGACGAACACGATGAAAACTCGGAGGAAATAAAATCCGGCAGCTGGCCTCCCCATAACATGAAAGGGACACCTGGAGCCCTTACAGTTAAACCTATCAGGGACGCACTTAAGGACCGAAACTAAAAACAACACTAAAAACAACACTAAAAACAACACTAAAAACAATACTAAAAACAATACTAAAAACAACACTAAAAACAAAACTAAAAACAACACTAAAAACAACACTAAAAACAATACTAAAAACAATACTAAAAACAACACTAAAAACAACACTAAATTCTTCAAATTACAGGTACAAAAAAATGAAAGTACTTTTCAAATCACAGTACTTTCATGTAAGGGAAAGGAGGTGCAGGGAAATAAGGATAATCCGAAAGGATTAATCCGAGAATCTGCGCCTTAAAGCCTGTTTTTCCTTTCCTTTAGCCATTCAGTTTGATCAACAGTTCAGCCGGGTTCAGCTTAACACCCTTTCTTCAAAATTCAACACACATTCGTTTTCCTCAAACTGTTTTTCTTTCATATTTTCAAGTTCGTGCGGCTTTTTTTCCGAATCAGTTTTGATATGAAGCACCCTCTGTGGGAAGGGAATTTCTATGCCGTTTTCTTCAAGGGTTTTCTTAATATTCCACAGGAGCCTTGTTTTTATCCCGAACCATTCGTTCACAGGAGCCCAGATCCTTACAATTATTCTCACCGAACTTTCTCCCAGGTCGGTTACGAAAACGGAAGGAGATGGGTTCAGGAGGGCAAAAGGTTCCTTATCTATAAGGTCCTTGATGAGCCAGATTGCAGCATTGGCATCGTCACTATAGCGGATCCCAATTGTGTATTCAAATCTTCTGACCGGGTGCCCCACAATATTTGTGATGTTTGTTGTAAACACCTGCTGGTTTGGCAGGCGGACAAGGAGCCCATCATAGGTACGTATAAGGGTGGAGATTATGCGGATATCGGTTACATAGCCAGCTATCCCACTGATTTCTACCTGGTCCCCTATTTTTATGGGCCTTTCAAACATAAGGAAACATCCTGCGACCAGATTTCCAACAATATTCTGGCTCGCAAAACCGATGACAATACCTGCGACTCCTCCTGCAAGCATGAACCCTGAAGGGTCAAATCCTATCAGGGGAAGTATAACAATGAAAACTACAATAAGAGAGCCATAATAAAGGAGTTTGAGGATAGGTTCCCCCACATCTTTACTGACCCGGTCTTTGAGGGATCTGCGCAGGTAAATTGTAATGACTCTGGAAAGGAGGACCGAAAAAGAAAGAATGAGAACAAACTTTATCAGATCCTCCGGGGTAACTATGCCTTTAGAGGTTTCATACAGTTTAGAATCAAAAAAATTAATATCCAGGAGGATCAAAAACCCCACCCCATATAAAATTTAAGAGGCACAAAGCCAAGTTTCCGGAGACCATAGACGCCAAAAGCCTCTTTCCTGATTTTTTGGTCTTTCACAAGATAACCTTTCATCTCTCCGTTAATAGGCTGCATTTCGAAACCTGTTTCAGCCGTATTTCTGTTGAGGATATCCATACGGGCTTTCATAAAGACGTCCCCGTCATAGTACAGTTTCATTCCGTATGCACTGAAAACAGCTTTTGAGATTGAAGCCCAATCGGAGGAGGTATTTCTGAGAGTAAGCTCCATAACTCCTTCCTGAAGGGGGTTAAGTGAAGGAAAACCTGGGTATAACCTGCTTTTCCAGTGCTTGCAGACGACTCCATTCGAAACCTCTCCGTAAAGGGTAAATTTCTGCCTCACCAGGCTGAGCACGTCTATGAGCTGGGGACTCTTATTTTTATTTTCCGAGATAAACACGCCTATTTCAATCGGAAAAGTCAAGAAAATCTGTTTCTTCTCCCCGCCTGCAATGAGCAGTGTTTTCTCAAACTCTATCAGCAGATTTGGAGTGATTTCTTTAGGAGTATTCAGGGGTTCAACTGGATTTATGATAATGCGTTTTCTATCTCCAAGGATGAGTTTTTCCACTTCATCATTTCCAAAAGTCCTCTTGTATGTCCATCCTTCTCCTGTTTTTTCGACGGATATCGAAATTCCTTCCTGTTCGACTGAAAATGGGGGATCATAGTAACCGTACATAGTATTCCAACAATTAACATATTTTAGTCAATTTCTAAATTAATATTACATTCGAACTATTATAAAAAAATTGCTTAGAATAAATTAATAAGATTATAAATTAATAGGATTATATAGAGAAAGATGGTCTCCGATTTATTGCCCGAGCTATTCCGGAACCGAGGAGGAAATCTTTCAGTTTTCTTTCCCTGCACTGTGTGGTTCCCAAGCCAACTTACCAGCCAGATAAAATAACAACTTGAAAACCAGTGCCGCGATTAAAAGAAACAATATACCGAAGAAGTGCCAACAGGGCTGAAAGAACACTTCCTCATGCCCGGAAACCTTTTTTCAATTCCCAGGTGAATATAAGCACCACCTCCAGCTTATCTGGAGGCTATCAAAAAACAGAAAAGGCAAAAGAAGCAGAAAATTTCGGTTTTTCAGGTCACTTTTTTATGTTAGTTCCTTGCAAGTGTAACCAGTCGTATCTACTTGCTGGCTTTTTTCTCTAATTTCTTCTTTTTCTTCTTATTTCTATTTCCTGGAAAGGCCGCTCTCCTGCGTCGAGCGTGACAGGAACGACACGATATAGCGAATAAGGTTATACAGGTCAAAGAAATCGTAATTTAGAGCCTATCCGAAAAGTGGTTACCTACTGTAACTTTTACAATATGCAATATGCAAAACCGGAACGGATACTCTGATATTACAGGCCTATTGTGACTTTTCAACATGCATTACTGACTTTTCGGATAGGCTCTTAATCCTTTTGAGCAAAGCTCACTGTTAAAACCCAAAACGTAGTCCTTTTGAATGACGCCCACTGCTATTAATCCATCAAGTAGTCCTTTTGAATGACGCCCACTGCTATTAATCCATCAAGTAGTCCTCTTGAGCGCAGCGAAAAGGACCGCGTACTCCCGAGGCGCAATTCGGGC
>JBFHIK010000027.1:0-13505 GCA_041596555.1 Methanosarcina sp. | reverse complement strand
TTCGCAGGCATCTATGGGATTGCACCAATGCTATGCCGCCCCAGAGCAAATATTGTTTATTCTCGCCATCAACGTTCAAACTTTTACCTATAGAACTCCTCTATAGAACCTCATAGTTTAAGTTCAGAGCAAAGTCTGATTCCTACCTGAGTCTCTTCCCCTTCTAGTAGTTAAAAATCAGACTATTATACTAAGAAGGGAAAAAATAAAAACGTTAGCATTAACCATATTAAAAGGAAGTTGACGGCTGTATCCCAGGTTTGAAAACACGGGGATTAGCCTTAAACACTCCTAAAAACGAATAAATCTTCCCTGCTTTGAAAAAATGTAGAGAAATTCTCATGCTTATGGTTTTCAGTAACTTGACCCCATGACCCCTGATTGATAGTTACCTGAAAATTGTATTTTTCTTTATTTATATTCCTTTGATATATATTTTAGATTCCTTCGATATATATTATAGATTATTGACGCCTCCGAACTGAGACGGTGCCCCTCCAGATCCAGCCCATGCTTTTCCCGGGAAAGCCAGAAGCTCGCTCATTGCCAACTTTGTATCAATCCTTATTTTCGTGGAAGCTACTTCTCGACTGAACTGCGGTTGGAAAAATGGAAATAATTATGTTTCAATTTTTTCTGGCTTGAAATCGGACTTATCGGTTTAAAGAATCTCCACTGCCTGCATCGTCATTAGCTCTTTTCCTACAATTTCTCGCAGCTTCGGAACCAGAGCCCTGATTTTTTCTTCGCTGTCAACCGCTTCCACAACCACTGGAAGGCCATTGCTCAGCTCCAGGATCTTCAGGGTATGGATCTTTCCGTCCGTCCCGTAACCTTCAATTCCTCTGAGCAGAGTTGCGCCGCTGATGCCGGAATCACGCAAAAGTTCGAGGACTGCTTCGTGGATGGATTTGCCGTGGTAGGTTGAGTTTTGTTTCAGATAGATGCGGAGAAGTACGGATTGCATGGTCAAACCTCAAGTAGAGTTTTTTTTGAAAAAGCTTATTTTTTATTCTCCAGAGCAGAATATTAATCTGATCAGAAAAGGCCCTGAATTTTTAAGAAAAAGAACCTGAATATCCAGGCCCTGTTGAGCCAATGATTTTAAAAGAAAATGTAATGAGGGAGATTTGAATTATTCTCCCTTTATTATCCTTGCAATGTCGTCTCCGACATCGGAGGTGGTGCTCTTTCCGCCCATGTCATAGGTTTTGACTTTGCTGTCCAGGATATTTCTCTGGATTGCACTTACTATGTTGTCTGCAGCTTCCTTTTCTCCGAGCTGTTCTATGAGCATTGCGCCTGCCCAGATTGTGGCAATCGGGTTGACTTTGTTCTGTCCCTTGTATTTCGGGGCTGAACCGTGGATTGGCTCAAACATGCTTGTGCCGTTCGGGTTGATGTTTCCACCCGGGGCAAGGCCGAGGCCGCCCTGGATCATGGCGCCGAGGTCGGTGATGATATCTCCGAACATGTTCGGGGTTACGACTACATCGAACCATTCAGGGTTTTTCACAAACCACATTGTAATGGCGTCAACGAAGTTGAAGTCCGTGGTAATGCCGGGGTGCTTTTCAGCAACTGCGCTAAACTCTTCTCTCCATAAGCCGTATATGTCGGAAAGGACGTTTGCCTTATCAACCGATGAGACGTGTTTCTTCCGGTTTTCGGAAAGGTCAAAGGCGTACTCGATAACTCTTTTTGTACCTTCTTTAGAGATGAGGCCGATCTGGTACCCGATTTCTTCGCTGTCGGTCTCGATATCAAGGCCGAATTTTGCGGAGTAGAGTGTCCTTTTGACTTCAAGGAGGTCTTTACTCTCTCCTTTTTTTGCCCTGCCGCCGATTCCTACGTAAAAGTCCTCGGTGTTTTCCCTGACCACGACAAAGTCGATGTCTTTTGAGGTTTTATCCTTGATAGGGGTCCAGACTCCTTCGAGGAGTTTTATCGGGCGCAGGTTAATGTACTGGTCAAAGTAAAAGCGCGCAGTTAATAAGATTCCCTTTTCAAGAACCCCGGGGGCAACCCTCGGGTCTCCGATGGAGCCAAGGTAAAGGGCAGGGTAGCCGGATAATTCCTTTAAGGTCTCTTCCGAAATCAGCTCTCCCGTTTCCAGGTAGTGGTCTGCTCCATGCGGGTATTCAATCCATTCTACATCAAAACCAAATCTTTCGCCTGCGGCGTCAATTACTTTTCTGCCTTCGGCGAGGATTTCTGGGCCTATCCCGTCGCCGGGGAGGACCGGAATCTTATACTGCGTCATGTTTGTGCTCCTTTCAAATTTACAGGTAAAACTGCCTTTTTAATGCGAAATGTCAAACGTGGGTCAGGACTGTCTCCGGACAGGTTTCCTGTTTTTCAGCGTTCAGAGACCATTTTCCGGGCATACTCTATAAGCCCTCCCTCATCCACGATCTCGCGGACGAAATCCGGGAGGGGGGTTGCCTGGTAGGTCTCTCCTTTTGTTTTGTTTTGAATGACCCCTGTTGCAAGGTCTACTTCAAGTTCATCTCCGTCATCGATCCTGTCCGTGTCCGGGCATTCAAGGACAGGGACTCCGATATTGATCGCATTCCTGAAAAAGATCCTTGCAAAAGACTTTGCGATCACACAGGATACCTTTGACCCTTTAAGGGCAAGAGGTGCGTGTTCACGCGAGGATCCGCAGCCGAAATTGCTTCCTGCGACCACGATGTCATTTTCATGAACATTTCTTGCAAAATCAGGGCGTACGCCTTCAAATGTATACTTCGCAAGCTCTTCCGGGGTATTAAATATCAGGTACCTTCCGGGAATTACTGCATCCGTATCCACGTCATTTCCGAATTTCCAGGCTCTTCCTTTCATGAAACCACCTTAATTTGCTGTAATTAAACGCTGTTGATAAAATGTTCACGATCTCTAAGGTAGGATTCCCATTACTTCAGTGGCTGGCGGAATACCGTCCGCTTTCAGGGCTTCCTTCCACTTTGTTGGATTTCTCCACTCTGCTCTGGAAACCAATTTCCTTAGCAGGTAACACGGTTTTGGAATACCGTCTCCTCTCGCCAATGTTGGATATGCTTGTTATGTGTAGCACACCGCCCCTACCTCTCAGGACTTTTAATGCTACACGATAGGGAAGTGGACTGAGGAAGCATCCAGATGTATCATGACATATCCAACGGAGTCAATTAAGACTCAGGCTGGTCAATCAAGGCTTGCCGAAACAAGCCTCCCACTTCAGTGGGGGACATTGACAGCCTGTAACTCAGCTAAACTCACAGGGTTGAAGTATCACAGGTAATATTTATATTATTTTCTGACAGGCTATAAAAAAGGTTAACAATTCCTGCCTTTTTGCGCCTTCTTTTGCCCGGAAAACTTTAGTAAAGGAAAACTTAGTAAACAAATGCTATGCCTTAAGCAAATTGCTGCGGGTTTTGAGCGGTTGTTTCTTCTTTTTCTTCTCTTCAGGGCTCAAGGGCGCTTGGCTCTCCTCCTCCGTGCCAGCTCCTCCTCGGGTGGATGCGCACCATATGGACTGATTCTGAGTGATCATCCACTATCAATGCAGCTCCCCTTTCACTCCCCATTTTCTTCATGTATGCCCTGAGGCTTTCCTGCATATACAGGGGTCGCGATGTTTCAAGGGCAAGGATATCGTCACTTGAGGTGAGGCGGTGGCAGATTAGAAGGTCGCTCTGCGAGACAACATCAGGGTGAAGGCTTGCGGGTCGCTGGGTTGCCAGTACAAGGGAGAGCCCCGGCTGCCTGCCCTGCCTGAGGCAGCGGTTAATAAGCACCTCCGAAGCAAGGCTTTCTGTCCCTGCGGGAACGAAGATATGAGCCTCATCTATGAAAAACCAGACCATGGGGAACTCTTCTCCTTCCGGCATTTCTCCCATCTGCTTTTTCTCATAGATTCTCCTTGCCTCAAGCCTCTCTGCATAAAGCCTGCCTGCAAGAATTGATACAGCTGCAGCGCAAACGTTTTCGTTTTCAAGGGTGCTTACATCAAGGACTGTTGTTCTGCCTCCTGATATTAATTCTGATATAGGCGTCCCTTCCTCTGAGAAGAGGCCCCATGACTTCACAGACCTGAAATAGTTTTCAGCAGCTCCTTTAGATGCCGAATCCGAACGCGTATCCTGGAAGATCTCGCTGATAATGTCTTCAAAAGAATACGGTTCGCTTCTTTCCCGGAGGGATTCAATAGCCCTTACGAGCAGAACCCCAAGAGGAGACACCTCCTCGACCCTGAGAACCCTGCACCACTGGCTTCCTGAGAGCTCCCGGATTGAAATCGAAAACGGCTTTACCTCTATGTTTCGATTCTTATAGGCTTCAACCTTTCCTGCCGGCACGAAAACCTCGGTATCGAGTCCAGCGGGGGCAAGGTCCCAGCTTTTTAGCCTTCCTGTCTCGGAAGCATTCGGATAACTCATTGTCCAGAAAATTCCCATGGTATCGATGATAAGGGAGGCAAGTTTTCCCTTGATTGCTGGAGGGAGAAAGGCAAGTTCTTCCAGCATGCACCCCATCGTATAGGATTTCCCGTACCCTCTTTTTCCGCAAATCAAAACAGCATGAGGTTTAAGGGCATCCAGATAAACGGCAGCTCCCCTCGAATGGTCAAGTGCCATATAGTTTCCAAGAAACAGGAGCCCTTCTCCAGTATTTTCTTCATTACCAAGAATACGCAACGTCCCGCTAAGTTTTCTTCCAGAAGCAGGTCTGAACTCTTTATTTTCCCCTTCAGGCATCCTTGATAGTATCGAACTGACAACTACTTAATATAATTTATTAAGAAGAAGTAAAATAAAAGTCTTGATCTTTAAGTTTTTCATGCTTAAATTCCTTTCTGAGTTTCTTTTCAGGGAATGTTCAATCTAAAACGAGGGCAGCTTATATAAAAACAGGGGATGTCTTAAATAACCCGATATGAAATACTCATGTTCAGGAATATTTGTTCTTGCATTTATATATCAGTACATCTCAAATTAAGAACAGGGGAGTTGGGAGTTTGAGTACAGAAAAAGCGTTAAAGTTATGGACGGCTCTGATGTTTATACTGATGCTTGGAGTGACATTTATTCTACTTCTGGTAATCGCTGGCTAACCATAAATCGCTGGCTAATCATAAACAGTTTCGGATGAAAGATCTCTTCTTGTTTTAAGAGGAGACTTTTAGCGGGATTTTTGTCCGGATTTTTAAGATGAAGTTTTCTAAATCAATTTCTTTGAACATTTCATTTTTGTTTGTTCCCGGATAACCATATACCTGGAGGCAGGTGGATACAAGGTTAACTGGGAATTGAGGTTGGATAATGTGATCCCTGAGTATAAACTTGGTAAATATAAATCGGCTGAATATCAACTGACAGTCGAATATTAAAAGTCAGTAGTTAAAAAAAAGGTATTTTGCAAATGTTGGAAGTAAAGATTGACATGTGCGGCCATATTTCTTCCCCCTGACTCTTTACCTCTTATCAGGCATTGACTTCCCAGGCGCTGAGGATGCCTGATTTTAGAGGCTATGGTATTCGCTCCATTCCCCCCTTTCTTTACTTCCACATTTGCTTTTCCGCATTCGCGGCCTCGTCTTTTCTTCCTAAGTCCTATCATCTCATGAAGAAAAGGCACCATCATCGTCATGTTTATGTGAGAGTTTGCTCTCCAGTCCGGAATTTCAAGAGTCACGGTACCGGGAGCATGAGTACTCTTTATGTTCTGAGAATAACCTTCATGTTTGGGGAATAACCCTGGTAAACTCCGGGATGAACGGGGCACTTAACCTGGTGTTTTCCTGGTTGTCTTCCGGAATGCAATTTCAGATTTTCCCGTTGCAAATATGAGGTATCCATACAACATACTTAATTTATCAATAATGTTAAATGCGATCATCACATAAATTTCTTTCTGAAGTATCGCTCTAAATTATCTCAGTAAATCAGCTCTGGATTTTTATTTCTTCATCTTTTTAAAAAGAAATTTATCTCTCGTTTTTTGTAATCGAATGAATACATTTTTTGAATATCCGGATGTAAATACTTTCAACCTGCATACCTTCAACTTAAATAAGATGAACCCAAAACACCACAGAGTTGCTGCTTCACAACTAAGTATAGCTATTGTGCAAGTGGTGCAAATTGATTTAATGGGGATATCTATTTCATATATGCGCTGACTTTCAAAGAACACGTTTACTTTCAAAGATCTACCCGGAACTTTATATTCCGGCATGGTGCGGGTTCTGCAAATTCAGGGATGAGATAATGGGCATTGATTACGGAGTATTGAGAGATAGTAAAAATGAGCTTGAGTCCAGGGTATTGATGTCTGCCAGAATGCACTCCGTACTCCGCCAGTACTTCGGATATACTGCTTTTCGCCCCCTGCAGGAGGAAATTATCAGGGATGTCCTGGACCGAAAAGACGTTTTCGTGCTCATGCCTACAGGTGGGGGCAAGTCCATCTGCTATCAGCTGCCTGCCCTTCTCCTGGACGGGGTCACTGTTGTGGTTTCTCCTTTGATTTCCCTGATGAAAGACCAGGTTGACGGGCTTGAAGCAAACGGGATTGCAGCAGCCTGCATGAACAGTACTCAGGGCGCGAGGGAAATCCGGGATATTAAAACAGCTTTTCTGGAAAACAGGCTGAAGATACTTTATATTGCACCCGAGAGGCTCATGATGCCCGGGACATTTGCGTTCCTTAAGAAAGGGAAGGTCAGCCTTTTTGCAATCGATGAAGCCCACTGTATTTCCGAGTGGGGCCATGACTTCCGGCCTGAGTACCGGAAAATGAAACTCCTGAGGGACCCGAAGAACGGCTTTCCTGATGTGCCTGTTATTGCACTCACGGCTACAGCTACCGACAGGGTCCGAAAAGATATCGTATCTCAGCTCGGACTTGATATTGATAAGGAAAAAGGGGCTTACGTTGCCAGCTTTAACCGGAGCAACCTTTACTACGAGGTCAGGCCCAAGAAAGATACTTTTTCAGAGATTACGGACTACCTGCGCAGGCACAGGGGAGAATCCGGAATCATCTATTGCCAGAGTCGGAACAACGTGGAAAACCTGACAAAAAAGCTGAATCTTGCCGGGTTCAGGGCTCTTCCCTATCATGCCGGGCTTTCAGATTCCGAACGTGCCCGAAACCAGGAGATGTTCATAAAGGATGATGTGGACATAATCGTGGCTACAATCGCTTTCGGGATGGGAATTGACAAGTCCAATGTCAGGTTTGTAATACACTATGACCTTCCCCGGAACCTTGAAAGTTATTACCAGGAAACAGGAAGAGGGGGCAGGGACGGCAGCCCATGCGAATGCATCCTTTTTTTCAGCAGGGGCGACCGCTTTAAAATTGAGTACTTCATCGCACAGAAAACAAATGAGAAAGAAAAGGACATCTCCCTTGTGCAGTTGAGGCAGATGGTAGCCTACTGCGAAGGAAATAAGTGCAGGCGCCAGACTCTCATGGAATATTTCGGGGAAGAGTTTCCAGCGACATGCGGCAACTGTGATGCCTGCCTCAGGCCTAAAGATACTTTTGACGGGACAGAAGCTGCCAGGAAACTGATTGCCTGTATTCAGGAACTGAACCAGCGGTTTGGAACGAATTATGTTATTGATGTGCTCACAGGTTCAAAGAATAAAAAGATCAAGCAAAACCGCCATGAAAAGCTGAAAGCCCACGGCAGCGGCAAGGAATTTACAAAGGAACAGTGGAGATCGCTTGCTTCTGAATTGTTAAACACCGGGTTTCTTGAGGTAAGCGGAGCGCAGTACCCTCTCCTGAAACTTAACGCCATGAGCAGGAAAATTTTGAAGGGATCGGAGAGCGTTGAGCTTGTCTGTCCTGAGGGTTTCATGCCCGGAGATGAAGAGAGGTCTGTTCCAGAGGGTTCTGTCCCGCCAGCGCCCGCAGGCAAAATCAAAGGAAAAGCCGAAGATGATATACAATTTCCTGTACAGCCTCCTGCCGAAAGATATTCTACTGCTGCTGAGACCCTTAAAAAAGCGAAGTCCGGAAGACTTACAAAATCGGGGACAGAGCATGACCCCATTCTTTTTGAGAGGTTAAAAGCCCTCCGAAAACAGATCGCTTTAAAGAAAAATCTTCCTCCATACATCATTTTTTCCGATACCAGCCTGAAGGAGATGGCTACAAAGCTCCCTCAAAACCCTGAAGAGTTTCATTCTATTACAGGGGTAGGAGACCATAAACTCCGGAAATACGGAGACGATTTCCTTAAGGAGATAGGGGATTACTGCAACGACTATGGTTTGATTCCTGCAGAGAAAGCGGAAGCTTCCGGAGATCGCGAGATTGAACCTGAAAAAAAGAGGAAAGCCCCAAAGAGTCCCATCCGCAAAAGGGCATTTTCAGAACTCGAAATTGAAACTGAAGGTCTCGGAATTGAAACTCCTGTTCCGAAAGCCGGTAAAGAGAAAGCATTGAAAATATTATCTCTCAAAGTACCAGAAACATCACCTTCCAAGGTGCCCCCCAAAACATCTCCTGAAGTTCGCAGGTTGCCCACAAAGAGAGCAAGGTATCTGGATATGAGTATCCAGGATTGGTCAGAAGCAGATTCTTCTTCTGGCAGCCTTAATGAAATCGTCCCTGAAGGAAATTCTCCTGAAGCTGTTGACGATATCCCCAAAACGGATTGCTCTGACGATTTTTTCGAAAATGGCTCTCTTGAGACGGGACCTGTCGAAGAAGACTCTTTCACAACAGATTCTTTTAAACCTGACTGCCCCGGGACAGATTCTTTTGAAATGGATTCATTTGAGGCAGATTCTTTTGAAATGGATTCATTTGAGGTGAACTCTCTTGAAATGGGTACTCCTGAAATGGGTGCTCCTGAAATTGATCCCTCTGAAATTGATCTCTTTGAAAAGGCCTCTCTTGAAAAGACGTATTCGCTCTATTTACAGGGGCTTGATATTGGTGAAATTGCAGAAATCGAAAGTTTGAGTGTAAAAAATGTGTACAGGCAGTTTGAGAGGCTGATACTTGCCGGAAAGGTCAGGAAAATTGAAGGGCTTGTGCCTCCTGAAAGGCAGCAGCAAATAAAAACGGCACTGGAAGTACTGGAGGTTGAACTTGTCTCCCTGTTCAGGGCGAGGATGGGAGATAATTGTCCGGAGGAGGAACTGAAGCTTATAAGAGCGCTCCTCCTGTCAAAAATGTTTTCTTCAGTCTGAATCGCCTACTCAGGTTCTTTTTTAATATTGTTTATATTCGTGGGTAATGGAGAGTACCCGGTCTTGCGGGTAAGAGGGTACTTTCATTCCATTTTTTGAACCCTGTTAAAGTCAGTGAGTTTTGAATATTTATTCCGGTGGCCACTTCTGGTAGTCTTCGCTGATTAAAATGTAAAGACCTTCTCATGACATTGGTTTTTCCGGATTTCCTCTCTGGAACAGTTTTTAATATTTTTTGATACCGAATCGTTTTTTTAAAGAGCAGCCCATACTTTTATGGGAAAGCACAGGAGAGAAGAGCAGCGCAATTGAGCTTATCAGTCCGGGGGTCTAAAAAGCTTGGAGAATGAACCTTTCGAAACAGGCGAAGGTGAAATGCTCGAAACCGGGGAAGACGCAAAGAGCCTGCAGGAGCAGGTAGAGGAGCAAAAAGCAAAACCTGTTTTGTTCGGGACCTTTGAGGGTGTCTTTGTTCCCACCCTGCTTACAATCCTCGGGGTGATCATGTACCTGCGGGAAGGCTGGGTTGTGGGAAATGCGGGACTGCTTGGAGCCTGGTTGATCATCCTGATCTCTTTTGTCATCACAACCTGTACAGGGCTCTCTTTATCCTCGATCACCACAAATATCCGCATAGGGGCAGGAGGGGCTTTTTCCATCATCTCCCAGTCCCTGGGGCTCGAAGTTGGGGGCAGCATAGGGATTCCTCTCTACCTTTCCCAGGCACTGGCAGTTTCCATGTATATCTTCGGGATCCGGGTTGGCTGGAAGTGGATTTTTCCCGAACACCCTGCCCTTTATATTGACCTTGCAGCCTTTGCCCTGCTCTTCATTATCGCCTACATCAGTGCCAGGCTCGCGTTCCGGATCCAGTACTTCATCCTTGTCGTGATTGTGGCTTCGCTGGTTTCCGTTTTCTGGGCAGGGTTTGGAGCTCCAGGTCAGGAGCCTGTGCAGTTGTGGGGGACTTTTCCGGGCTCGCCTGAAACCGGATTTGTGGGGATAGGGTTCTGGGCGGTTTTTGCGGTTTACTTCCCTGCCGCAACCGGGATCATGGCAGGAGCCAACATGTCCGGGGAACTCAAAAACCCCCGGAAAAGCATTCCTGTAGGCACCCTGAGTGCCATAGGTATCAGTCTCTGCATTTATCTGGCTCTGGCTTACTGGTTTGCCCACTCTGCAACCCCCGAGGAACTGGCAGGCAACTACACCATTATATTTGAAAAAGCGGCTTTTGCACCCATCGTGGTTGCAGGGCTCCTTGGGGCTACCTTTTCTTCAGCTCTTAACTCCATTGTGGGAGCCCCGAGAATCCTGCAGGCTCTGGGAGAGCACGGGATTTTGCCGAAAAGCGAATGGTTTTCCAAAAAAACCGAAAGAGGAGAACCAAGGAACGCCACTCTGTTTACAGGGGTAATTGTACTCGGAGCCCTTATGCTCAGGGACCTCAATTCCGTAGCTCCTCTGACCACGATGTTTTTCCTGATCACCTATGCAATGATCAATGTGGTTGTCTTTATCGAGCAGAACCTGAAACTGGTGAGTTTCAGGCCCCTTTTCAAAATCCCTCTTTCGGTGTCCTTTCTGGGGGCGGCAGGCAGTCTTTTTGCAATGTTCATCATAAATCCGGGTTTTAGCCTCATGGCAGTGGTTGTTGTCCTTCTGATCCACAGCTATCTCCTCCGCAAGCACCTGAAAGCGCCTTTCGGGGATGTCCGAAGCGGGCTCTTTGTGGCAGTTGCCGAGTGGGCGGCAAAGAAAGCAAACTCTCTTACTCCTTCCAGCGAGAGGACCTGGAAAGCGAATCTCCTGGTACCTGTGGAAGACCCTGGAGAGCTCATGGGAACTTTTGATTTCCTCAGAGATATCGCCTACTCCAAAGGGTCGGTCAAACTCCTGGGCCTGACAGGCAGAACAGATGAAGAAAACCTTCTCTCTCAGCTGTCTTCAATAAGTGAGGGCTTTCAGGAAGAAGGAGTTTTTTCTTCCTGGACAATTATTGACACTGCAGAATTCGAAGAGAACCTGGTCGCAGGCATGGAAGCGCTTACAGGTTCTTTTTTCCGGCCCAGTATTCTCTTTTTAAGCCTTCCCGAAAGCAGGGACAGGGACGAGGAGATCCGGGAAATAATAAGGAAAGCCTCCCTGTACAGGATGGGAGTGCTTCTCTTTTCAAAGCACCCCCAGGCAGGGCTTGGCAGACAAAATTCAATTAACCTCTGGGTTGAGGACAGGGGTCTTGATTGGGAAATCAGCATGGAACTCGGCAACATGGACCTTGCCCTGCTCATAGCATATAAACTCAAGCGCAACTGGAAAGCTTCCCTTAGCTTTATGACCTTTGCTCCCACTGCCATCCAGACCCAGGCCGCTGAAAACTTCCTGCTGTCCCTGGCTGAACTGGCCCGGATCCCAAACGTAAAGATGCAGGTGCTGCGTGAAAATCCGGTAAAAAGCCCGAAACTCCCTTTCGCATCCCTGCATATCTTCAGCCTCGACCCTGAACCTGACCTGGACCTGGCAAGACACCTTATGGAAAAAACCGGCTCTTCATGCCTTTTTGCCCTTGATTCAGGGGAGGAAAACGCCCTTGCCTGATTATGTTTTTCTGGTTATTCCATTACATGCTTATCCTCTTGCCTGATTCTCTTAGTTGCCTGTGTTTTGCTTCTGAACCTTTACCTGCTGCAAAAAACATTCAGGGATATTTTTATCATGATCCCTGCAGACTAGAAAGTTAGATTGTCCTAAAAAGGAGCAAAAAAGTTAGATTGTCCTAAGAAGGAGCAAAAATATGAAGTGCGCACTCTGCGATGAAAAAAACTGCTATAAGGGAAAGGACTGCACGAGCATTAAGGACGAGATTTCCTACGAAGGCGGAGATCTGGATTCCATGCAGGCCTCGGCTGAGATCGAAGCCCGTTATTATATGGAAAAGACCCGGCTTGAGGAACTCATCCTTTATGCGCAGAAGATGGGCTACAAAAAACTCGGGATTGCCTTCTGCATCGGACTTCAAAGGGAAGCAAAAACTATCCACAGGATCCTTGCAAGGGATTTCGAGGTCTTTTCGGTCTGCTGCAAGGTCTGTGGGATTAATAAGGAAGATTTCGATCTCGAAAAATTATACGGGAAAGGCTTTGAAGCAACCTGCAATCCCATAGGCCAGGCAAAAGTCCTGAATGAAAGTGAAACTGACCTGAACATCATAGTTGGGCTCTGCATCGGGCACGATATCCTCTTCACACAGCACTCCGAAGCCCCTGTTACGACACTGGTGGTCAAGGATAGAGTGCTCGCCCATAACCCTGTGGGAGCTATCTATTCTGGTTATTATCTGAAAAAAAGGTTTGGGATAACTGAATAACTGGCTAATTGAATGACTTGATAACACAAAAGACAACGAAAAAAATAACTGAGAAAAGGAATGGAAAGAACAGGTTTCTCAAGCTTGTAATTGGAGTTAATTTACAAAAGGGGGAATGGGGTAAAAGGAGGGTGGGGGAGGGTACCCACTTTTCTAATCCTCCTATTTAACCCTATTATGCCTGACGGCACATCATCCAGATGTTTGTACCATATATGTTCTATTCCATAGATGTTCTGTTTCTCCTTTTTACCTATCTATGCTTATTTGTCTCTCCTTTTCTTACTGAGCCCGACCATCCCAAGGAGAAGAGAGGCTATCATCAGGACGCTCATTGCAGCCTCTGCCCCTGAATTCGAAGCTGCCAGCCCTCCGGTTTTCAGGACAGGCGTGCTCTGCATATTCAGGGTATAGCTCGGGTCAATACCCAGGATAAAGAGTTCTGTCAGCCTGTAGGTCCCGGAGCCTTCCACGGTATAGTGGATGGTTACCTCGTCCCCTGCCTGACCGTCGGGATTGAGTTGTCCGACATTCCACCAGTAAGCTGTCCCTGTTATCGGGCTGTTAACTGTTGCGCTTCCATCCTCGGTCGTGTCAATGTATTCCAATGTAAAATCGGTCGGGATAATATCGTATACGTACACATTCGGAGGGGTTATGAGGTTGCCTTTGTTGTGGACCCAGAGGGTAATATCGTACTGGTTGTCGGTAGCGTTTTTGGCTATGGACTTTTTAGCTTCCACAAGGTACCCGTTGATAATATATATTTTATTAATCAGTTTGTATGTCCCGTTTGTACTTGAGTAGGTTTTCGTAATCTGGCTTCCCGAATCTGAAAGGTCTACGGAAAGGTCCACATCGATCCAGCCTACAGGTACGGTGTAGGGGAAGTCGTATATCTTCCACTCAGCTCCTGTCCATGTTCCTTCTGTCAG
>JBFHIK010000026.1:0-13603 GCA_041596555.1 Methanosarcina sp. | reverse complement strand
GTAATTCCTCCGGGTTTTCTGAACGGAAATCTTGAGTTTCAGAAGTTTGATCACAGCAAAATTACTGAGAGTATTGCCCATTCCTTCTACGTGGACTCCGAGTCTGACCGGTATCCTTTTGAAGGGACCACTGAGCCGGAACCGGAACCTGATGAAATAGATTATTCCCGGGGGATTGAAAGCCGGTATTCCTGGTCAAAAGCCCCTAATTACGATGGGATTCCCTGCGAGGTTGGACCTCTTTCCCGAATGCTTGTCATGAAAGATCCTCTCATCACGGGCTTTGCGGACCTGTTCCGGGAAAAGGGTTACCCAATTACCAATACCTACCTGCGCATGCTTGCCCGGATGCAGGAGATCCTTGTAGTGGCCTCTGAACTTATTAAATGGTTAACAGATGATTTGAATCCCAATGGAAAATTTGCGGTTCCTACCGACCTTTCAATGGCAAAGGATTCTGAAGGCATGGGGCTCTGGGAAGCTCCGAGGGGCGCTCTGGGGCACTGGATCAAGACAGGGCCGGACTCAAAAGTTACGCTCTATCAGGCTGTGGTGCCGAGTACCTGGAACCTGGCTCCGCGAAACACTGCTGGAATTCCGGGGCCTGTGGAGCAGGCTCTTTCAGGTTCAAAGATTTCAGTTGCAGAAAACGCGCTCGGAGTGGATTACACAAATCCACTAAGCATCCTTCACACTGCCCGGTCTTACGATCCCTGTCTGGCCTGTGCAGTTCATGCTATTGACCTTAAAGGGCAGCAAAAAGGACAATTCAGGGTGGTCTGACCCGGGGGTGAGGATATGGTTGGACAGAACAAAAATCCAGGTATTGAGGACAGTCTTGTCGTTGAGCGCTATACGTTTCTTGAACGGGTGACACACCTTGTCCACCTGCTTGCCATGTTGATTCTAATTGTTACAGGGCTTAAAATCTATCTCGGCTGGGACTTTATGGAGTTTGATACAGCCCGCGCCCTTCATATGATTGCAGTCCCATTTTTCCTGGTCGCAAACTGGGTCCTGGTCCCGTATAATATCTTTTCGTGTCCGGGACCGGAATGCAGTATTAAGGGTCGGCTCAACCATTTTTTTGAAAGTTACATTTTTGGGGCAGAGGATGTTAAAAACCTGAAGGAAATAATCCTTAATTTTTTTGGCAGGGGGGAGTATCCGGCATTTACCATATATGATGTAAAAGAAGGGCATTACAGAACAAAACTGCACCCCATGCTCAAGCTCCTTATCATCATCGAAAGCACGGCAATCTTCCTTATCGCTGTCACAGGGATTGTGCTTTACGACCTTAACTGGGCTCTTTTAGGGCTTCCTGTGGCTCAGTGGATCATTTCCATTGCCGGATACTTCGCACCTTATCTGAGTGTATCTGCATTGGGCCTTATCCGTCTGATTCACCTGGCTGCAGCTTACTGGTTCCTGCTCGAACTAACGCTCCATGTTGGGATTCTCGAGTTTGACCCAAAGGTCTGGAAATACCATAAAGCAATCTTCTGGTCCGGAAAAGAAGACCTTTCTGAAAGGCATTTTGTAAGAGTAATTGAAGACGGTGATCAAAAGGAGTACTGAAAGATCAAAAAGGAATACTGGAAGAACATTAATGGCAGTAAAAAGTAATATATGGCTTATTCAGGCGCAACTATTTGATTAAGCAGGATAATTTTCATGTGGATATATTGTCCCCTTCATTTCTCTATTTTTTTTCTTTTTTGTTTTCAATTTCAGGGTTATACAAGGTCGGTGGAGGAGTAATGACTTCCTTTTCCTTTATTTTATTTTCAGGTGTTATTGGAAGGCTGAAGGTGAAGGTACTTCCTTTCCCGGGACTGGCTTTAACCCATACCTTTCCTCCATGGAGTTCGACAAATTTTTTGACGAGTGCAAGCCCAAGCCCTATACCTCCATATTTTTTGGATATGGACTCATCAATCTGCACGAAAGGCTGGAAAACTCTTTCATAGTCAGCCTCATGGATCCCGATACCATCATCCTTTACACTGATCTCAACCATGTCTTCCTGAACCTTTGCAGCGATGTTTACTTTCCCGCCTTCGGGTGAGAATTTAATCGCATTGCTCAAAATGTTGTAAAGGATCTGTTTGAACTTTACCTTGTCAGCAATTATGGTTTTCAGTCCCTGCTCAATATTGTATTCTATACTGATATTTCTCTCAGTTGAGAAGGGAGAAAGAATTCTCCATATCTCTTCAATTACTCTGGGCATGTCCACTTTTGCGTAGTAAAGCTCAACATTCCCTAGCTCAAGCTTTGAGATATCCAGCACATTATTGATCACATCAAGAAGACGGTTTCCGCTGTTTGAAATATTTTCAGTGTACCTCTTTTGTTTCTCGTTAAGGGGGCCAAAAGCCTCACTTAAGAGGAGATCTGAAAACCCTATGACGGCATTCAGGGGGGTCCTGAGTTCGTGGCTCATGTTGACAATAAAAGTAGTTTTCGCTTTGTTTGCAGCTTCTGCAGCCATTTTTGCCTGAAGCATTATTTCTTCGGCCTTCTTGCGTTCGGTTATGTCAATCATAATGCCGATGAGCATGGAGTCTTCTTCTATCAGGCCATTGAATACAAATTTGTTGAGTATGACCTGATGAATTGAGCCATCAGCACATTTGAGAGAGGACTCATAGACCTTATTTTCTCCCTGTTTTAACAGTGATTTGTCCATAGGATGGTATTTTTCGGCAATCTCTATGGGGGCAAAATCATATAGTGACTTCCCAAGGATATCGCTTTTTTCCAATCCAACAAAATTTTTAAAAGCCCGATTACAGGCGACATAAATTCCGTTCTTATCCTTACAGAATACAGGCGATGGGATTGAATCTATTATTTTTTTAAGGGCTTCACTCTGCTGAAGCCGTACAATTTCCAGCCTCTTTACTTCCGTCAGGTCTTCCACAAGAATAATGCCCCCGTTAAATCTGGAATTTTCCGAAATCAGAGGCTTGTAGGTTATCTCACCCGGTATACTTTCGTTCTCAAGGCTGGAAATATATTTTATGTCGCAATGGATAGGAACTTCGGGGAGGCATGTAAAATTTTTTTCCTCCTCTTTCTTCTCTTCCGGAGGGTTCAGCAAGTTGAAAATGAGTTTTTCGTTCTCACCACTGCCTGTAAAGTTTACAAAATTTTCGTTGCATACGATGATAGTTCCATACTTGTCGAATTGGGCGAGTCCTCCGGGAAACTCTTCAAAAAGCATGCGGTATTTTCTTTCAGAATCCCTCAGGGCTTTTTCGGTCCGTCTGCGTTCGCTAATATCCCTCCCGATTGAGAGTACAGCTGCTTCTCCTTCGTACTCTATTAGCATGTTATTGATTTCCTGGGGTGTAACCGTTCCGTCCCTCCTCAGGGAATCCATTTCAAAAGTAAAATATCTTGTTTGCTTTAGCTTCTCTATCTGTTGTCCGAATTCAGTCAGGTGGATATTAGTCCGTAAATCTTTTATTTGCTTCCCGATCATTTTACTGCGCGTATATCCGAAAAGTTCGCAGGCTATATGGTTTGCTTCCATGACCCTGCCTTTCATATCATGTATCAGAATAGAGTCACCTGAACTCTCAAGTAATGTCTTAAATTTTTTGTCCGGAAGTTCTTGCTTTATTCGAAGAAATTTCCATTTCCCATCTCTTTTGATCACCAATTTTTCCCCGGCTTCTATAAGGTCGAAGACCTCCCCCGAGAGGAGATCCTCCTCCTTAATTGTAAAGAGGGGTTTGATTTTTTTGTCAGGTATATTCTCAGCAAGGATACGTCTGAGTTCCTTAAGGGAGCTGGTAATTGACTTTCCGGGGGTTTTAACTTCAAGATTGACACGCAGGTATCGCCAGTTTCCTGTGTGAGTAAACTTAATAATCTCTTTTTGCAGAACCCCTGCTTTCCAATCAAAAGAGAGTCCTGAAGTTTCTGGCTGTCTGGTAGAAAGAGTTTCTGTTTCCTGCAGGGGAATTATCTTAAGCATGGCTTTCGTTATGCAGGTTTCGATATCTATCTCTGAGTTTGAAAGCAAATATTTTGCTAACTCCGCGCCCTCAGGATCCGGGGTAATCCAGATGCAGTGCTCATTTTTTTGCAGCCCTGCTTTAATATAAGCGGCTGTGAGTTCTGTCCTTTCCTCTGTTCCCTTATAGACTACAGTAAGGCCATTGGATGGAATATTTGAACAGAAACAGAACTCGGACTTAATTTTTTTATTCCTAATGTTCAACACCTTTCCGGAATCCGAAGAACTCAGTTCTCTTGACTTTATATGTCCAAAATAGCTTATGGTTCTTTATAAATCATCTCTAATTACTTTATTAATTTTCTTATTAACTAAGTCTATACATTGGAAGAATAAAAGCTTTTATGTTGATCCCCGAGTGTCTGTTCATTTTATTATACATTTTTTCCAACCGAAATCCTTATTGTAAAGCCCGGGATAAGGCAGGGGTATGGAAATGCAAAGGGAAATCCAGGTTCTTTGTGGAACGGTGAGAATCCCAAACCTTCCCGTTTTTCTAAAAATAATAAACACAATCGCTTCCGAAAATAAAGTAACAATTCAGGGCTTGAATGCTGACCTGATCGCGGGCGAAAGGCATCTTCATTTTGCAGTAGGGAAGGCTCTCAGGGCTGTCGCAGCAGGCAGGAACGTAGCAAAAGATCCGGGCATCGAGATCATGCGGTATGCGACCGGAGAGAAACAGATTGAAAGAAGTTTTTCTATAGGGCTGCATGAAGGCGAAAATAATGTGATTTTCGTGCTGCTTGGAAAAATGGATGATGTGCTTCTTGCTTTCTCCGAACTTCAGAAACTCATCGAAGAACAACCCTGTTCAGAACTGCTTGCGTATTCCGATTCCAAACGGAAAGGAATTCTTTCTCTCTTCAGAATCACAGATGAAGAAATCGAAGCTTCAGGAGAAGAACGTATCCCGGAACTCGTGATCGAGAGGGTGGCGCTGGCAGATTTATTAAAATGAGGGAGATTTCTTAAAACGAGCAGGATTTAATTTAATCTCCGGACCTGCCCGAATTATTTTAGCTCCTGATTAATAGCCAGATATTAATTTATACTTCAGCTTTTTCGCCTTTACTTCAATTTTTCACACTTTTTCTCGAACCAGTCCATCAGGGAAACAGCAAGACCATTTGAATCTTCAAAAAGACCTTCATGGCCGTATATTTCCTCTTCGGACTGGATGAACTTTCCTTCAACAAGCTCGTGCCCCGAATCTTCTATAAGATTTCTTATCCACTGCCTGTCAGCTTCAGGGTGAAACTGCAGTCCGAGGATGTTTCCTCTATAAATAAAACCCTGGTTCGGACAGGCTGCGCTTTCGAAAAGTTTTACTGCGCCTTCCGGGATTTCAAAAGTGTCCCCATGCCACATGAATGCGGTAAATTCGGGAGATAAGCCTGATGGAAGAGCTGAGATTGTCCCTCCCTCCGTATTCAGGTTTTCTTCTGCCAGAGCTTTTACCCTGTGCCAGCCTATTTCTTTGAACCTGTTTCTGGTAACCTTTCCGCCCAGAACCTCTGCGATCATCTGCGCTCCAAAACAGCTCCCAAGCACAGGTTTGCCTGTGTCTATCACTTTTTTTACAAACTCTTTCTCTAATCTTAGCCATGGGAACTCCTTCTCCTGATAAACACTCATCGTGCCCCCCATTATCAGGAGCATATCGAACTCTTCAGGCTCAGGAAATACAGGTTTTTCATAAAGCAGAGTTTTTGTAAGGCTGTGTCCTTTCAGGGACACCCAGGTCCCTATGTTTCCAAGCGTCTCGTTTTTCAGGTGCTGGAGGCAATGTATTTTCATGGTTTTTCACTTTATTAATTAGTGGAATCAGCGTTTATCTTTTTAAAAATAGATTCAGCTCAATAATATGCTGTTTTATTAATGTTTTTTCAGATTTTCTTCGATAAACATTTCCTAGGATAAATATCTGTCCTCAGGTCTTTCCAATAGATATTAATATCCTATTGTGTTAACAGATCCCATTAACAGACAAAGGGAAATATTCAGAAAAGGATTATTATTATCAGGATATTATCAGGAAGCAGAAAATAAGAGTCGATTATCATGCCTCATCCAAAGACAGTAGAAAATATGATTGAGTGTGCTGGATCCATCGAATGTGAGTTACTGCCAAGGCTTATTCAGGTAACAGAAACCGCTGCTATTGCCGCAGCTTATCAGATGGGACGCGGGGACAAGCACTTTGCTGATCAGGTAGCAGTTGCTTCCATGCGAAGGATGCTGAATAAACTTGACATGAAAGGCATAATAAAGATAGGAGAGGGAGAAAGGGACGAAGCTCCCATGCTTTTTATTGGGGAAGAGGTCGGGACAGGGAAAGGAAATCTTGAGGTTGATATTGCAGTTGACCCCCTGGAAGGCACAAACCTCACGGCAGACGGCTATCCGGGTTCTGTTGCGGTAATGGCTATGGCTGAAAGGGGAGGGATCTTCCACGGGCCGGATATTTATATGGACAAAATAGTTGTCGGGCCAGATGTCGTTCGTTATGAACAGGACCACCCCAACGAAAGGATTGATCTGGATGCTCCTGTCAGGTACAACCTCGAAATTGTTGCAAAAGCACTTGGAAGAAGCGTTGAAGAACTCGTTGTCGTAATCCTTGACCGCCCCAGGCACGTCCAGAAGATAACCGAAATCCGGGAAGCTGGAGCTCGTGTAAGGCTGGTTACTGACGGTGACCTCATGCCGGGCGTTTCAACCGCCATCCGCGGCTCAGGCATCCATGTGGTCATGGGGGCAGGCGGCTCCGGGGAAGCTGTCCTTACAGCTGCTGCAATCAAGATCCTGGGTGGGAAAATCCTTGCAAGGCTTGTCCTGCCAACAGTTGCAAATGGAAAAACCAGGGACAAGATCGAGGAAGAAATGGAGGAAAAAATGCCCAGGCTCGAACAGATGGGGATTACCCTCGAGAAACTAAATGATGTTCTTGATACCAATAAACTTGTTCCGGGTAATGATGTCATTTTTTCCGCCACAGCCGTAACTCCGGGTCACTTCCTGCGTGAAGTTAACCTCTTCGGAAGTGGAGATGCCAGAGTACACACGGTTTCCATGGGTGCATCCGGAGCTGTCAGGTTCACAGACAGTATTTATATCAAGGATAAGCGGGAGACTCCTCTCTACCTGTAAATCCTTTTTTCATCTTTTCATTTTCAATCCTTTTTTGAAACACGGACCAGTATGAATCGTATCTTCTGGTATAATCCAAAAATGCGGATTATTAAGATCAGTTCTAAACCAGAGAATTCAAAGTATTAAGTAAAAATGTGAAGGCAGTATGAAGGTATATCTAGAGAGTTTTGGCTGTTCAGCAAGCCAGGCATCAGCCGAGATTATGAAAGCAAGTGTTGAGAGGCTCGGGCACGAATTATTGAGCCCTGCTGATGCCGGTCAGGCGGAGGTATATATATGCAATTCCTGCACGGTCAAGTACACAACAGAACAGAAGATTCTCTATAAGATCCGCAGTATGGGTGAAAAAGGGGTGCAGGTGATTGTTTCCGGCTGCATGCCCGAAGTCCAGCTTGAAGACATCCTGCATGCAAATCCCGAAGCTCATATTCTTGGAGTAAATGCGGTTTCCCGTATAGGTGATCTTCTCTCTTCAATCGAAAAGAGGAGAATGGAAGGGCTGCCTGGGGGAGAACATCTGGAAATGCGGACTTCCGAGCCCCTGGGCTTCCTTAATGTTCCTCGCGAGCGGGCAAACCCAAATATTCATATCTGCCAGATCTCCCAGGGTTGCAACTTCGCCTGCTCTTACTGTATCGTTAAGTATGCAAGGGGCAAACTCCGTTCTTTCTCGCCCGAGGAAATCGTAAAAGATATCAGTTCGGCAGTTGCAGAGGGCTGCAGGGAAATCTGGCTCACCTCCCAGGACGACAGCCAGTACGGCATGGATACAGGCGTCAAACTCCCTGAACTCCTGCGCATGATCTCGGAAATCCCCGGCGACTTCAAGGTGAGGGTCGGCATGATGAACCCATTCTCCGTCCTCCCCATCCTGGACGAGCTCGTGGATGCCTTCGACTCTGATAAGGTTTTCAAACTTCTCCATCTTCCGATTCAGTCAGCTTCCCACTCAGTCCTGAAAAATATGAACCGCCTGCATAAAATGGATTCAGTGGACACAATCATTGCCAAATTCCGTGCTCGCTTCGAAGATTTTTCCCTTTTTACCGACATAATTGTTGGATTCTGTGATGAAACTGATGAGGATTTCGAAGAAACCATAGAATGGGTTAAAAAATACAGCCCGGAAAAGGTCAATATTTCCAGATATTCCCCACGCCCGCACACAAAAGCCTTTTCTTTCCGGAACCTCGATTCCAGAATTTCGGTACAGCGTTCCCACAACCTGCACAAAGTCTGCGAGCAGATAAAGCTTAAGTCCAAGCGGGAGATGATCGGCTGGAAAGGCAGAGCTTTTGTTTCTAAATACACGGAAATGGGGGATGTCCTCACCCGTACAGACGCTTACCGTCCTGTTGTAATTAGCGGCTCCAATCTCAAGCCCGGAGAATACGTTAATGTGGAAATTACGAGCGCGAAGCCCGGCTATTTCCTGGGGAAAATTGTCAGGTAAGGGTGAGGTATATCAGCATCAGTAAATTAAATCTCTGTGCTCCCTGGTTAATCAGTCGTTATTATTCCAAAATGGCCGCAAATGGCATCTCGCGTTCTTTCTTTCCGCGTGCTGCGCTCTGCTTGAGCCCGCCTGCGTACAGTAGATAAAAATTAAATCATTAACCGTGCCGGGGAATCTGACCCCGGAATATCAACCAGGTAGCCGGGGACGACCTTTGTTTTTCATTTATTTTTTTTTACTTGCTTAACTCTCATTTTTATTTGATTATCTTTTATTTTTATTTGATTATCTTTTATTTTTATTTGATTATCTTTTATTTTTATTTATAAACCTCTCCCGTATAAAGTAAACTATTTATGTATCCAACTATCTAATATTTTTTACACCAAGCTTTCAATTCTTTATAATCTTTTATTTTCCGGGGTGAGGCATATAGCTGGGAAACAATCTATTAAATGTTCTAAATGTTCTTGTTTTTTTCAGGATACCCGCGCCTATATTCCATATGCCGTAATCGGCATTTTCATTGTCCTTGCTGCAACCTTCACCTCGGTCTACCTGATGAAAATGGACAGCGAGGTTGCCGAAACAATCTATACTACAGAGAAAAGTGATCCCACGCAGACTGCCATTTCTCTTGCCACGTCTGACCTTGCCCGCTGCCTGAACTATGCCGGGATGGAAGCCCTGGAATGGCAGGGAGAACACCCTGTGATCCTGCCCGAGGGTGCTCCGGTTGAAAGGTTCTCTGAAGATAATTTTATGGTAATTCCGCAAAACCAGAACCTTGAGAAAGGAGACACACTTCAAATATCCATAAACCTGCCCTCAGACGTCTGGGGGAAAGTCGAATCACTATGGAAAAACAAAGACGTTGTCCTGGTTGTAAATGACTCTTCTGGGCAGGAAATCAAACGTGTGAACTACGGGCAGGCTACCGGTTTTCTTCAAAAAATTTCCTTTGACGAATATCTGGAAGTTCCGGAAACTGCAGAATCAGGATATGCATCCATTGAACTCTATTATGGAGACGAACTCAAAGCCTCAGACTGGTTCCGGATTGAAGCAAGTCCCATAAAAGACATTGCAGCAGAGGCTTTTAACCGGCTAATGTCTGTAAACTATCAGGGTAACAGCCACACCTTCATGGAATATGCCATTAATGTAGAACCTGACATAGAACCCGAGCAGATCAGGGTAAGGAAAGTTAACGGGACCCTGCAGAGGGAAATTTCCTCCTCTGGCAAAAACTACACAATTTACTATATCTTCGAAATCCCTCTCTTGAATTACACCCTTGTAGACCTTGAATCCGGAGAAACGCTCAACATGAGCATGAACCTCTCCACCCTTATCACCTCAAGGGAACCTTTGCTCGAAGAACTTGTCAGGGAATATGAAACCGCCCTCGGGACATCTTCAAGCCTGGACTCAACTTCCAATATAGTGCTCGGGGCAACAAACCTGAGGACTTTTATTTACGGTCCCTGGCAGCACTATGCACATGGACCTCTTAATATTTTGACCAACCCTGCTCTTGCAAGCTCGGTTAACGGAGCCACTCTCTACACTCAAAAAAAGGTTTTTGACTCGGTTGACCCCCTGGCTCTTACATACACCACTTACTACAACGGAAAAGTCCTGTATGAAGACGTCCGCGCTGCCAGCAGTTCAAAAACCAGCCCGAGCCTGCTGAACTCAACCGGCTTGAATTCTTCCGGAACCTTCTATGAAGCAGATGAGGGCGTAAACATGACGACTACCTATGCTTCCCTTGCCGAAAACAGGTCTTTTTCCCTGGATGTTGAGGGGGGTATAGAGCAGTCTCTTGAAGAGGTAAACACTTCCTATGACGAGCTTTCCGAATATTCGGAAATAACAGTCTCAGCCTCGGACTACACAGAAGGAGTCCTCGACGGCTGGGTCTTCAATGACCATGTGTGGGAAGAGGAAACCCCTGACCTTATCCATGATGTTGCAGACAGCGTTTACACAGCTCCGGTTCAGGGACAGATTTTAAGGGACGGTCTCAACTCTCCTGACCCTCTGGCTTCAACAATCACAGCGGATCTTGACCGGGATTCGGTTTCATACAGCGGGCATACCGTTAGCTGGGACTCCGACTATCTTGCATCGGGTACGCATGCAGGGTCACGTGTTCCCTCTTATTCCTGGAGTAACCCTGTTACAAACTCCTATTCTGAGACTATGGACCCTGAAATCGATCCTCCAAGAGGGAAGCTGAAAAGCTGGTATATTACGGACGCCTCTGTTAGATTGAGTTCCGTGGAAATAACCGACGTAAGAGTCGAGCCCCATTACGAGTACAGGGGTAATGACGTGCTGGTTGCTGAGTACAGGACCGACGACGGCTATCTCAGTAGAGAGGACCATATTTTTGATTGGGGTATCCGGTATGATATCTATTATATCATAAAGACAACTTGGACAATTAATTATGACTATACATACAAGTATGTCTGGCACACGATCAACCATGATGCGACCGGAAAAACCTCTATAGAAGTAGAATATGCCATATCAAGCGGCTCGGATTTGGAAATTGTGAGCAAAACAGACTCTGAATCCCTTTCCCACACTGAAACCGAATCCGAAAATTTTACGATAATTTACCACCAGCGCCCTCCCACAGGCGGATACACGGGAATATCAACCTATACCGACCCGACAGAAAGGGAATACAGGAAAACAACCCTGTACACTGCCGGCGCAGAGAGGTTTGACCCCTGCTGTTCCGACGCCGCAGACAAATACAGGGATGCTTATGTGAATATCAGGACGCTAGAAAGCACCTTCTGGACTTACCCTGACGGGATGTATCTCGCACAGCGCGCCGTCAACTGTGATATCCCACCCTGGCTGCACAGGGTGATGGGGGAAGAGGTGCTGGCAATGCTTGAAGCTATTGAAAGTGATAACCCCACCTTCAGTTACTCTCTTCTTGACTCTCCGGGTCAGGACCCTACAGACCTTCAGGTGGAGACTGCCGAAAAACTAATTTTTGACCTCGAAGCAAGCCGGGAAGCCTACGTAAATAAAGAGCAGCACCTCACCTCTTCCGGAGATATGTACGCATCCAGCGATTCCGCCCGCTACATTGCAAGAAACGAAGCCTACAACAGGCTGCTGGAAGACATCGAGCAGAAGAACAAAAAACTGGATTCCGACCTTAACTCCTACATCCTCGATGCCCTTGAGGAAAAAGGCCTCAGTACCGGCGCTTTTGACAGCGTAACCTCAGGTCCCATGACCCTTTTTGATAACCCTGCAATTGATATGGCTGCCTCTGCCCTTGGGCAGGAAATGGGCATCATCTCCACAATGACCGTCACAGGCCAGCCCGAAAGCAAATACAACTGGACCGAAAACCTGACCCTCATCGTTGACCAGAAACCGAACTACCTCTACCACGACCCGGACTTCGACCTCAGGGGAGAATATGAATGGGTTGACTCTATGGGAAGTAAAACAATCTACCCCCTCGGCGTCCGGAACACCTGCATTTTCACAACCAACATCTCCGAAGAAATTGCAGATGCCATATCCTCAAGCGGCGAATACGTAAAAACCGAAACCTCTCAGCAAATCAGCCAGAGCATTTCCACTCTGAACACAGAAGTCTTCCTGATGGAGCAGAACCTCAGTGAACAGGGAGTTTCCCTGGACACAGCTCACCTTAACACGGAGGTCTATAACCTGAAATTGGTCTATGCCCGGGAAATGAGGACTCAGATAACTGAAGAGGTAGCCGCTGAGGTAAGTTCAAATCCTGTTGTTTCCGGCTGGATTGAGGAAGACCGCGTCCGTGCAGTCACAATCAGTTACCTTAACAGCCTCTCCGATGAAGAGATTATTGATAAATCCACCACTGGTCAGCTCGCAACCGAACTTGCCGCCTCCGTAATAACCGAAATCCGTAACTCAAACCTTCCGGTTGAACCTGATGAACTTGAAGCTACTTTGAACAGGGTCGATACAGATGTTAGAATCGGCGTTGCAAACGGAATTTGTGCAGTTACAGCAAGTAAAGGTGAGGCTATTGATATTCTGTTTGGAAAAATTGATGGTGAGCTGAAAAATATGGCAAATGAGACCGTGGATAGGTATTCTGGGGAGATCGCAGACAAGGTCACAAAAAGGCTGGACAGGACGATGGCAGCTGTTCCCTGTGGGTTGCCTGTATTGCCACCACACTGGATTTTTACGGTTAATGTGTGGACGTATGAGGTTATTGGAAAATATCAGGCATTTACTGTTATTGACAACGATAACGAAGTGATTCCCAAACCTTACTTTGGACATAAGGGTCAGAAATATGTTAGGAAATATGAACACATAAAACATCCTTGCAAAGAAAACGAGGGTGGAAGTCCTCTGTGGCTTGGAACTAATACTGAAATTGTTATTAAATTTAATGGATATTGTGCGACTATTGTTGGCCCTGGTCCAAAAGGGGTCGGGGATAAAACAGATGGAAGCACTGAAAAATCAGCTGGGTACGATAACATTACTCTAGAATTAGGTGGGAATATATGAAATTAAAATATGTCTTTTTAATTTTGTTTTTATTTTTGATGCCGAGTGTTGCAACAGCAAGTTCTCAGTATGGAAATATCGACGTATATTACAATGATAAGCTACTTCCCGGTAAAGAAGTTGCAAAGCCAACTTTACAGATCGAGGAGCCATTTAAGATTAGGATAGACTTTACAGTTTATCAAAGATGTTATGTATCTGCCATGATCTCAGAAATAGGACAAGGAAATTTTATCGTTGTAGATGGGCCTACAAAAAAGACTAATGTTTATTGTGGTAAAATTTTTGAAGAGAACTCTACTGAAGTATTTGAATGGACTGTAAAGCCAACCGAAAACTGGGCAGGTGGAAGCTTACCCATTGATTTTTACTATCAAGTTGATGAGTTGGGTGCTGGTGGC